>JBLHPB010000114.1:0-8705 GCA_047624025.1 Zhongshania sp. | reverse complement strand
TTAACCACAGTGAGCAGGTTTTTGCCGGCGGCCCAGTGCACACTGACCGGGGTTTTGTGCTGCACTGCCGCGACAGCCTGCAATGGGATGCCAGCATTGAAGTCAGTGATACCATCGCCCTTACCACTTCCCTTGATATACTGGAAGCTATTGCCCGCAATACCGGACCTAGCCAAAGCTTGATCGCTTTAGGTTATGCTGGCTGGGATGCAGGACAACTCGAAGAAGAAATTCAGGACAATACTTGGATTACCCTGCCGGCCAGTGACCAGGTATTATTTACCGTGCCGGCGGCGGGTAGAGTGGATGCAGCGCTGGCCGCTTTGGGCATCAGTTTTGCCCAGCTGGGTTCTGACAGTGGTCGCGCCTAACAACATTTGAAAGCCTATGTAGGCTGTTAATCTCGACTGTCTCGTCAAGGCATTGCAACAAGCCGGCCTATTACCACAAGGATTCAAATTGCCAAAAATCAATCACCAAACTCTACTCAGCTTTGATTTTGGTCTGCGCTGGATCGGCACGGCGGTTGGCCAGACCCTCACCGCAACGGCAACACCCCAAGCCAGCTTGCAGGCCCGAGACGGCATTCCGCGTTGGCAAGACATTGAAAAACTGGTGACTACTTGGCAACCCAATGCCTTCGTGGTCGGTCTACCACTGAATATGGACGGTAGCATCTCTGAAATGTCGCACCGCGCCCGCAAGTTTGGCAATCGCTTGCACGGCCGCTTTGGCCTGCCGGTACACTTTGTTGACGAACGCCTGTCGAGCTTTGAAGCCCGTGGCGACATCATTGCGGAAACCGGCTCCCGTGATTTCAAGAATCAGGCGATTGATAGCCGCTGTGCGGCATTGCTGCTGGAGAGTTGGCTGCGCGAAACCACCGAATGAGCGTCAACAGCGCCTAACGACGCCGGACTCCTCCCACACCACCCCCATGTCCGGGACGCTTATCTATTTCATCCTCCTGCATACTTAATTTGCCACCAAGAGAGTGCATTTTTTCTGGGTCATTATCGGCGCCCAGCTTTATCAACAGGCGGAGATCATTGGCCGAATCGGCGTGGGCAATAGTGTCTTCATAAGTAATTTCACCAGCCACATATAGATTATATAGAGCCTGATCAAAAGTCTGCATACCCTGCTCGGTAGACTGTCGCATCAAGTCCTTTAGCCCCGGAACATCACCTTTGCGAATCAGGTCAGAAGCCAAGGGCGAATTGAGCAAAATTTCCACACAGGCCCGCCGCCCCTTGCCGTCTCGAGTCGGAATCAATTGCTGCGCAACCATGGCCCGCAAATTGAGTGAAAGATCCATCCACAGCTGCGGATGTCTGTCAGCAGGGAAAAAGTGCAATATCCGATCCAGCGCCTGGTTGGCGTTGTTGGCGTGCAAAGTACACAGGCAAAGATGGCCAGTTTCGGCAAAAGTGATGGCTTGCTCCATGGCTTCGCGGGTTCGCACCTCACCAATCATGATCACATCAGGCGCCTGACGCAGCATATTTTTCAGCGCCACCTCAAAGGATTCAGTGTCGATACCCACTTCACGCTGAGTCACAATACAGCCACGGTGTTGATGCACAAATTCGATAGGGTCTTCTACGGTAATAATATGGCCGCGTGAGTTCTCATTGCGATGGCCAATCATGGAGGCCAGAGAGGTGGATTTACCCGTACCAGTGGCACCAACAAAAATAATCAGGCCGCGCTTGGTCATCGCCAGTTCTTTGACAATTTCCGGCAAGCCCAAATCATCGGTGGTGGGAATATGGCTCTCAATACGACGCAAAACCATGCCAACCAGATTACGCTGATAAAAAGCGCTGACCCGAAAGCGACCAATACCGCGCCGGCTGATGGCGAAATTGCATTCCTTGTCGCGGACAAACTCGCGACGCTGCTGTTCATTCATCACCCCAAATACCACTGCCTGAGTTTGTTCGGGACTGAGCACATTGCTGCTCACCGGCATCATCTGGCCATTAACTTTAATAGAGGGCGCCACCCCCGCCGAAATAAATAAATCTGAGGCGCCTTTCTCCTGCATGATTTTTAGCAGCTTTTCTATTTCCACGTGTTCGCCCCTTGTGAATCACTCGTCAACACAGCCATTAGAAGTTTTCCGGGAAACGCGCTTTTTGACGAGCAACGTCGCGGTTGACCAAGCGTTTTTCCAACAGCACTTTCAAACATTGATCCATGGTTTGCATACCCACTGCCGCACCAGACTGAATGGCCGAGTACATTTGCGCAACTTTGTCTTCGCGAATCAAATTCCGAATAGCAGGGGTACCAATCATGATTTCATGGGCTGCCACGCGGCCACCCTCGGGTTTTTTCATGAGGGTCTGGGAAATAACGGCTTGCAGTGACTCAGACAACATCGACCGCACCATCGACTTCTCATCACCGGGGAAGACGTCGACTACCCGATCAATGGTCTTTGCCGCTGAGGTGGTGTGCAGGGTGCCAAATACCAAATGGCCGGTTTCCGCCGCGGTCAGAGCCAAGCGGATGGTTTCCAAATCTCGTAATTCACCGACCAAAATGATATCCGGATCTTCACGCAGAGCCGAGCGCAGCGCCTCATTAAAACCGTGGGTATCGCGGTGCACTTCACGCTGGTTGATCAGGCATTTCTTCGATTCGTGAACAAATTCAATGGGGTCTTCAATGGTCAGAATATGATCAAATTTATTGTCATTGATATAGTCGATCATCGCTGCCAAGGTTGTCGATTTACCCGAACCCGTAGGCCCGGTCACTAGCACCAGCCCCCGTGGCAACATGGAAATATCCTTGAAAACCTTGCCCATGCCCAAGTCTTCTAAAGACAGCACCTTGGAGGGAATGGTACGAAATACGCCACCGGCGCCGCGATTATGGTTAAAGGCGTTAACACGAAAACGCGCCACACCCGGCACGTCAAAGGAGAAGTCAGTTTCCAGAAACTCCTCGTAATCGCGGCGCTGACGGTCATTCATAATTTCATATATCAGCGCGTGCACCTCGCGGTGTTCCAGCGGCGGCAAATTAATGCGTCGCACATCACCGTCGACACGGATCATCGGTGGCAAACCTGCCGACAGGTGTAAATCCGAGGCACCTTGCTTGGCACTAAACGCCAATAATTCTGTTATATCCATGATTTCCTTAAGGCAATTAATGCTAAGCAAAACTCTATAGCGAGTTGGCCACAGCGTACAGCGCTATGTATTTATTTTGTTTTACCGCAGCGACAAGCTCGTACATCAGGCATAATTCAGACCGATGAACACTCAAACTATCCCAAGCATAGCAGTAAATATCGCCGCGATAGTGACGCGGATTAGTGCCGCCGTGAATCTTTTCCCCAATCACGGCCTCGCACCCATCTTGATGGCGGTCAGTAAAACCCGCAGTGCTGAAGAAGTCCGCGCTGCGGTGATAGCTGGGGCCAGTCATATCGGCGAAAATTATTTGCAAGAAGCCCTCAGTAAACAGCAAGCTTTGCGCGATTTGGACATCGTATGGCATTTTATTGGCCCGCTACAGACCAATAAAACCCGCGCCATTGCCAGCAATTTCGACTGGGTGCACGGCGTTGACCGCGACAAAATCATCATCCGCCTCAATGATCAACGCCCCCCGGAATTGGGTCCACTCAATATCTGCCTGCAAGTGAACATCAACGACGAAGCCAGTAAATCCGGCGCAGCCAGTGCGGATCTGCCCGCGCTGCTGGAACTGGCCCTACGCCAGCCCATGTTAAGGGTACGAGGTTTGATGGCCATCCCCGCCAATGCCAGCGATCCCCAGCAACAACGTCAACAATTTGCTGTCGTAAACCAACTGTTCAGACAACTACAGGCGCAATTCCCCAGCGCAAAGCTTGATACCCTGTCGATGGGTATGTCCGGCGATATGGAGGCCGCCATTGCCGAGGGCGCCACCATCGTCCGCATTGGCAGCGATATTTTTGGGCCCAGGCGCAAATCCGACGATGAATGAACGCGGTATTGGCTGCCAGTATCAAAACAGGGCTGATATACTGCCGACGGAAAATTAAGGCCTCGCCCGTACTTCGGCGATAGCCATGGATTTACGAGGGCACATTGTGACTACCCAGCGAATTGGCTTTATCGGCGGCGGCAATATGGCCGCCAGTATTATTGGCGGCCTAGTGGCCAGCGGCATATCTGCAAGCAGTATCTGGGCCAGCGACCCCAATCAGCAAAGCCTCGACACACTTCGCGCCATTGCACCGGTCAATACTGGCAGCGACAATCAGGCTCTGATCGCCGCCATCGACGTGTTGATTCTAGCGGTAAAGCCACAAATCATGAAAATGGTTGCCAGTGATATCGCCGACGCGGTGCAAAGCCACCAGCCCCTGATCATCACCATCGCCGCAGGTGTTACCAGTGCCAGCTTAAACAACTGGCTGGGTGGCAACGCCGCCATTGTTCGCTGCATGCCTAATACCCCTGCGCTGGTGCGCTGCGGCGCCACCGGACTGTTCGCCAACGCTCAGGTCAGCGTTGTGCAACGCCAGCAAGCTGAACAGATCTTAAAGGCCGTCGGCCTGGCCCTCTGGGTAGACCAAGAAAGCCAACTCGATGCGGTCACCGCCCTGTCTGGCAGCGGCCCCGCCTATTTCTTTTTGGTGATGGAAGCTATGCAGGCAGCGGGACAGAAAATGGGCCTGAGCGCCGAACTCGCCGCCCAGCTGACGCTGCAAACCGCTTTAGGCGCGTCTAAAATGGCCATTGATAGCGATGTTGATACCGCCGAATTACGCCGTCGGGTGACCTCACCCAAGGGCACCACAGAACGCGCCATCGCCATCCTCGAACAGGGCGGTCTGCGCAATGTGTTTGAAGATGCTCTAGAAGGTGCCAGACTGCGCGCCGAAGAATTGGCTATCGAATTAGAAGGAGCCTAATCCACATGTCAGCTGTTAATGAAATCACCACCTTATTGCTCAACACGGTCATCAGTTTAGGCATTGCCGTTTTTCTGCTGCGAATGATTCTGCAGTTGGTCAAGGCCGACTATTACAATCCCATCTCACAATTTATTGTTAAATTCACTAATCCGATGGTATTGCCACTGCGTAAATTCATTCCAAGCATCGGCAAGGTCGATACCTCATCCCTACTGCTGGCGATTTTGGTGCAGGCCATTGGTATTGCCATTTTGTTTCAGATTTACGGCGGTAGCCTGCCCAATCTTCTGCAACTGCTGATGTGGTCATTGATTGGCGTTGTCAGCGCCCTGCTCAATCTGTATTTCTTTGCCATTATCGGCAATATTATTATGAGTTGGGTTTCCCAAGGTGGTGATCACCCCGCTGCCCGCCTGCTTCAGCAAATTACTGAACCGGTGATGGCGCCGTTCCGCAAACTATTGCCCAATATGGGTGGCCTAGATTTATCGCCCATTCTGGTGTTCTTAGTGATCAATGTATTGGAAGTCATGTTGCGCCATATCGCCGCCAGCGCAGGACTGCACCCGGCCTTAGTAATGGGGCTATAAGGCAGGTTTCGACTGACCCTGGTGGACACACTCTACCGTTGGCAGGATGGTAATTTAATTTTATTCTGCCATATTCAGCCCAAAGCCAGCTGCAATGAGTTTGTTGGCTGCCACGCTGAGCGCTTAAAAATACGCATCACCGCCGCGGCCACTGAAGGGCAAGCTAATACCGCATTAATTGCTTTTGTGGCCAAAGCCTTTGGTCTTGGCAAGCAAAGTGTGACACTGATAGCCGGTGAGCAAAGCCGCCAAAAAACACTTAAGATTATTGCCCCGCAAACGGTTCCCGAGGCATTGAGCAAGATTGTAAAATATCCGTCGACCTAGGCTGAGCGCGATTATTTCCCAAGCTAGGCACTAAGGAAAAGGAATAAATGACACAAGCGCCGAACCCCGAGAGCCAGGACAGTGTTGGCATTGTTGTGCCACAAACCCTGCATTTTGATCAGCCATTGCAATTGGCCTGCGGCCGAGCGCTGCCCGAGCACGACATTATTTTTGAAAGCTATGGCCAGCTCAATAGCGATAAGTCCAATGCCGTACTGGTCTGCCACGCCCTTAGTGGTCATCACCATGCCGCGGGTATTCACCGCGCCGACGACCGTAAACCGGGCTGGTGGGACAGCTGCATTGGACCCGGCAAACCCATCGATACCAATGTGTTTTTTGTGCTCAGCATTAATAATATTGGCGGCTGCAATGGCTCTACCGGCCCAGCCTCAATCAATCCGGACACTGGCAAAGCCTGGGGGCCGGATTTCCCACCGCTGCGCTGTCGCGACTGGGTAGAAAGTCAGCACCTGATGATGCAGCACTTTGGTATTAGCCAGTGGGCCGCTATTATTGGCGGCAGCCTAGGCGGCATGCAGGCCATGCGCTGGGCACTCGAATACCCAGATGCCCTGCGCCACTGTATTGTGATTGCCTCAGCCATGAAGCTGTCGGCGCAAAATATCGCCTTTAATGAAATTGCCCGCAGTGCCATCACTTCTGATCCCAATTTCCATGGCGGTCGCTATCTAGAACACAATACCCTGCCTAAACAAGGCTTAGCGCTAGCGCGCATGGTCGGCCACATTACCTATTTGTCCGAAGACGGCATGAAGCAAAAATTTGGCCGCGAACTAAGAACCGGTAATTTAGCGCTTGGCTCAGAGTCCGATATCGCCGTGGAGTTTGAAGTGGAGAGTTACCTGCGCTATCAGGGTGAAGCCTTCTCCAGCAGCTTTGACGCCAATACCTATTTATTAATGACCAAGGCGCTGGATTACTACGATCTGGCTCGCGAGTATAACGACGACCCCGTCCTTGCCTTCAGTAAAGCCAAGTGCGCCTTTATGGTGATGTCATTTACCACCGACTGGCGTTTTGCTCCAGCTCGTTCACGAGAAATTGTTGACGCCCTGGTGGCTGCCAATAAACCAGTTAGTTATGCACAAATTGAAGCCGATCATGGTCACGATGCATTCCTGATTCCCATTCCCCGTTATATGGATGTTTTCCACGGCTATATGCAGCGTCTAAAACAGGAACTCGGCCATGCGTTTTGACCTAACCCTGATACAACCGTGGATTAATGAAGGCAGCCGAGTACTTGATTTAGGCTGCGGCGATGGCACCCTATTGGAAACCTTGGCCACCCAAAAAAACGTATCTGGCATTGGCTTGGAAATAGACAGCGACAATATCACCGCGGCTCTGACTCGCGGGGTTAATGTGATCGAGCATGATCTCAACAGTGGCCTGGGTAATTTTCGAGACAATAGCTTTGATATGGTGGTGATGACGCTTGCCCTGCAAACCCTGCGCTTTCCTCATCTAGTGATTGACGAAATGTTGCGAGTGGGTCGCGAATGCATTGTCACCTTCCCCAATTTTGGTCATTGGCGCAGCCGCTGGTATTTAGGCCATCGCGGTAAAATGCCAGTATCCAAGTTTTTGCCCTATACGTGGTACGACACTCCTAATATTCACTTTTGTACGGTACGGGATTTTGAAGCCCTGTGTGCCGACAAGGGCATTAAAATTCTCAATAGCAGTGTTATCAGTGGCGACAATAATCAGTCTGCCTTGGCCAGTCGTTTCCCCAATTTACTTGGCGTGACGGCGGTCTACCACATCAGCAAATAAACCGGAGTCCCCCATGAAAGCAGTCCATATCTTAAGCGCGATGCTCAGTCTGTTCCTCGCCACCGCCACGCTGGCGCAAGAGGCCCTAGCCGTTACCACCAGCAGTCAGTTTGGCGATGACACCGTACACTACAGTGTTCTCAATACTCGCTTTCTCAGCCCGCAAGTCGCCAAAAGTTACGGTATTACTCGCGGCAACAATAAATTTCTAGTCAATGTCGCCGTCAATCGCAAGGCCTCAGGAAAAAGCTTGGCCCTACGCGCTAAAATCAGTGGCACCAACTCCGACCTGATTCATCGCACGCCGCTGGATTTTCGCGAGGTCATCGAGCAAGACGCAGTCTACTACCTTGCCGAATTTTCACTGAGCAATGATGAGCGACGCATTTTTCGCCTCAAGGTTAGCTTGGACGACAAGCCTGACTACGACATTGAATTCAATAAAATGCTCTATCTCGAAAAGTAAGGCCGCAGCAATATGAGTATTGAAAAGACACTGGTCGCCAAACCTGTGGTGCTGGCCAGCGGTAATGCCGGCAAACTCAAAGAACTGGCTGACTTACTGAGCAGCTGCGGACTCACACTGCACAGCCAGGCAGAATTTGATGTGCTTGAGGCCGAGGAAAATGGCCTCAGCTTTGTTGAAAACGCTATTTTAAAAGCCCGCAATGCCGCCCGCCAAACTGGCCATGCAGCCCTTGCCGACGACTCCGGCCTTTGCGTTGACGCCCTCGGCGGAGCACCCGGTATTTATTCTGCCCGCTATGCAGGCAAGTTTTCCGACGATAACGCCAATAACAGCAAACTGCTGAGCAGTCTTGCCGACCGAAGCAATCGCAATGCCCACTTTCATTGCGCGCTGGTGTTTGTTCGTCACGCCGACGATCCCGCCCCCATTATTTGCGAGGGGATTTGGCGCGGTGAAATCCTGCTGCAGCCAAGAGGTGAGCAGGGCTTTGGTTATGATCCGCTGTTTTATATTGCGGAGCTGGGACTTTCTTCAGCGGAATTAGCGCGCCAACAAAAAAACACAATCAGTCATCGCGGACTGGCGC
>JBLHPB010000113.1:0-8917 GCA_047624025.1 Zhongshania sp. | reverse complement strand
TTACCCAGCGACTCTTTGCAAGATCGCTGCCGCGAGGAACCGCACTAGCATCTGGCAGCTGAAGGAACCAGCCTGTTATCAGAAACGACAGTAGTAGTGCCGCTGCGGCACCGCAGAGATACATCCACAGCGGTATGGGCAGGTTATAAATTTGTCCAAAAGAATGCGCCGAGGCAGTCCCTGGCATTGCGACGGAGCAAAACAGGATAGGGGCTACGATTCTGTACCGTGTCGGCGTTGCCGAACGATTCATTGAAGCGTTACTTCGAAGCGTTACTTCCTGCGAGCCAAGCACATCATCGCCGATGGTAGGCACCGGCGATGATTGAGCGTTAATCAGGCCACGCACCGTTTGTCACCTTGACCGCGAAAAACCCGTTGAATGCATCGGAGTACCAAATTTCTTTGCGCTCGGGCACAAACGTTGGTGATGAATACGCCCAGTTGCTTCCTTCTGGATATGCTCGCTCAGCCACAGGGGCATTGAAATAGGCGACTTCTTTGGGGTTGTAGGGATCGCGAATATCAAAAATACGTAGACCGGAGACGGCCATTCCGCAAGCGACGATTTTAGGGTCAACTCTGGTGGGAGTGGTGCAGAAATGTGCGGTGTAACCTTGAACTGTCAGCAAAGGCGTATCGACACCAGGATCGCCGGCTTGGTCGTCAAAATTCTCCGGCTGATGCACGTCTAGACGTATATTCGAGATGACCTTTGGATTGGTCTCATCGCTGATATCAATAATCCGCGCTACACCCGTTTTGACCTGACCACCAAATTCATCGGTTTCGATGACATAAGGCTTGCCGCCAATCGTGATAGGGACGGTGCTCTGAGGAATGCTGACCGATTCCCAGGTTATATTCGAAATTCTAGTGACTGTTGGGTTAAGGACTCGGTCTTGAACCTCAGTGATATCAAGGATTGCAAAACCAAAGCCCTCATCATCAGGTTCGGTGCTAGCGAGGTAAGCCCGCGTGCCATCGTTAGATATTGATAGGCCGTGCGTAACGAAGTTGCCGACCCAGATTGGTACTGGAGCTTCTAGGATGGTTATGTCCAGAGCAACAATCGTTTCAGTCGACTGAGAGGCTGAGTAGTAAATGGTGCCATCTGGGGAGAATGCTCCCTCGTGGCCGTAAACGCCAAGAGGCGTCGAAGACTTGAGCGATGGCAGCAGACAATTCTTGGAAATGTCGTAGATATCTACAATACCCGGAAGAACTGCCTGACTTAGGTTGCCCATTACTGCACCGAGAAGCCCTCTTTCTTGGTTTATCGCAAGTGATTCGTGAGGAGACAGCATCGCGGGAGAAGTTAGAATCATACTCAGCTCGGGATTGCTTGGATCGGACATATCCAGCACCCGAACACCTAAATTCGCATCCCCAGCATTGGTTGGGGGCAGGAGTGTTGTGTCGTAGTAGCCGCACTCGTTGCCAGCCTCATCAACGTAGCGATGGACTCGATAGCCAGCTATTGTGCCTACCGTAAAATCCGTGTTGCCAAAGGCCCCAACTAGTTCGGTGTTGCAACGAAAGCCGTGAGCAGCGAGACCATCCAGGTGATCTTGGCGACTTACACGTCCCTGAATTCCGGTCTCTGGCCAGTCATCTGGACCACATATAGCCTTAGGCACCGCAACCAGTTTTGGTTCATCAAAACTGTCGCCGACACCGCTGGTCAGGTCTGATGAGCTGGTGCCACCGCAAGCGGCTAATGCCATGCTTGCCGCAACAATAAACCCAAGCCGATTGACGTAAGACGTGCTCTCATATTTTCCGGTTTTCACTTAATCTCGCTCCTAATGACGCTAGCTTTAATTTTGTATACGCATATTAACTCTATAACAAGAACAACATGCAGAAGATTAAGTAAACAACCATCAAGCTTTACTAATCCACATAAACAGAAATAACCGAAGATTACCAAACAGAGGTTTATCGTACTGGCATTTGATTTTAAAAGCTGAGGGGAGAGCGATGGGTCTATTGTACCGAGTGAACTCATGGCCACTAGCGAGGAATCGGTAGCGGTGGCTTTAAAAGCGATTCACTACCGTAAAATCATCAACCCACTGCCTATGTCTGAGGACGTCCGAGCGGCACTGCACCACCTCGGCAGTGAGCCGCAAGTTATGCCAAATAACATGGCGGCTTGGGGGACGAGTATGGGCGGCGCCCTTGCGTTGGTGGCGGCCGCGACCGATCGATCGATGATCGAATTAAAGCCTACGTTAATCAAATGGGCCCCGTAAATTATAAACACAATTTGAAAAGCATTCCCGATGCAAGAATTCGCTTTGCTGAGGCAATGATCGCCAGGGGTGAATTACCGCCGCTTCCAGGGCCAGACGGTACAAAAAACCTCGAATTAAAAGGCTGCCCTGACCGGGTGGCCATGAAGCGATTTAAGCCGATGTCTTACCTCCACAGTTTGACCGCGCCAACCTTAATTATTGATGCAGAGCATGAAACCCTATTCGACATTAAAGAAAATGGCCAATTAATGCATAACACGATCAAAGGACGCATAGATTCACGCTATGTTGTATACCCCGCAAAGCACTACGATATGTACGACGGTGAGCACCTAAAAGCTGCCAGAATGGAAGCAATAGCGTGGTTCGTGAAGTATCTTAAGAAGTAAATTGTCGCCGTGAATTTAAAGAGGTCCAAAAATAGCAACAGCGGGCCTACCAAGACTAAAACCAGGCCCAGATAGTGATTTTCATCGGAATCTGGGCTGTAGGGTTGGAGTGAACAATAACCCACTCAATACCAGCGACATCCTTACAGCGCAACAACTAGAGCTAGGCGTTCAGGGGCGGGAGATCATGCAAATTAACAGCCACTCGCGCCGCGTTTTGGCCCGCACCGCCATCTCTGGTGCCGTGCACACACTAAGCGTTTATTATTTGGGCCATTCGGCATAGGATAGCAAGTTAGGTAGTAAAGCACTCAAACCGCTCGTCGCAAAAGCGGCGGTAGCATTTCGATGATTTTAGCCTAGGGGGCAAAATGAACAACTTGGCAGAAGCACAGTCCATTCAACAGACATCACGCATTGCACAGGTTTTCGACATCCAGCGAGCAGCTTCACGAAGCGCACCGTACCCCAGCGTGCAGGAGCGTATTCAACATATCGATAAGCTCGCCGCGCTATTGGAGAAACATCAAGACGCGATCGCCGAGGCGATTTCAACTGATTTCGGCAACCGTCCCAGCCAAGAGTCCAAGGTGCTGGAGATTTTTGGCCTGATCAGTGGTTGCAACTACACCCGCAAACGCCTGAAAAAATGGATGAAGCCCCAGAAGCGCCACGTTGGTCTCGCCTTCTTCGGCGCGAAGAACACCGTCATCCCCCAACCCAAGGGCGTTATCGGCATTGTCACGCCATGGAATTACCCGCTGTTCCTCGCCCTTAGCCCCGCGATTAGCGCACTGGCCGCTGGGAATCGCTGCATTATTAAAATGGCGTCTAACTCGCAAACCCTAGCTAGACTGATGGAAAAATTAATCAGCGCAGAATTTGACGAAAGTGTGCTCGCGGTTGTCGCCGGTGTATCGGCCCACGATTTTACCCAGCGACCTTGGGATCACCTGGTTTTTACTGGCTCTGCGGCCACCGCCAAAACCGTGATGGAAACCGCCGCCAAGTATCTGACACCGGTTACCCTTGAGCTGGGCGGCAAATCGCCCACAATCGTTGCCGAAGATTATGATATTAAGGTCGCCGCCGAGCGCCTGTTATTCGGCAAATTTTTGAACGCCGGGCAGACCTGTGTCGCGCCAGATTATGTATTTATTCCACGCAACAAGGTTGAAGCCTTTATTGACGCCGCTAAAACCATCGTTAAACAGCGTTACCCCGACCTAAGCACCGCAGACTATACATCGATAATTGATGACAAAGCCTACCAGCGATTGAACAAGACACTCGAAGACGCCACTAGCAAGGGTGCCCGCGCCGTCAATCTAATAGATCAAGCAAGCAACAACGACGCGCTAAGAAAAATAGCACCCCATGTTGTCTGTGATGTAAGCCCCGACATGATGATTATGCAAGACGAGATTTTTGGTCCACTTCTACCCATTAAGCCCTACGATAATATCGAAGAAGTCATTGAGTACATCAATACCAACGAGCGCCCACTGGCACTGTATTTATACAGCAACAAAAAGGCCGTTCAACAACAGGTCATATACAACACTCTGTCGGGCGGGATGTGTATCAATGACAGCGTTGTGCACGTAGCGCAACACGACATGCCCTTTGGCGGTATTGGCAACAGCGGCATGGGCCATTATCACGGCCACGAGGGCTTCATCGAGTTTTCAAAAATGCGCCCCATCTTTAAGCAGGGGCCAATAAGCGGGCTGCTCATGATGGGACCACCTTACGGCGCTACTTTCGACAAAATGTACAAGATGATGTTGAAATTTAAACTCTAATTCAAATAGCATGTTAGCGCCCCAAGCTAAGAGCCGAGGCGCTAACATCACATGGAGTAAACGATGACCCTCACCTTAGACATCATTCCAATTATTTCCATTGCGGCTGGCGTAGCCATCTTGATCAAGCCGCGCTTGCTTAACTATATTGTTGCTGGCTATTTAATTGCCATTGGCTTAATCGACTTGTTAAACCTGCATATTTAATTAGGGGTATTTGGGGCGGCGTAAAAAATCAGCACAAAGAAGTGCAGTACTTTCGCCCACCAAATTGCTAAAACCTAAGTGAAATATATCACCAATGAGTATGACCGACACCTGACGTTTTCACTGCAATAGTCGACCGGCCATACGCAACTAAACCCGCGCCGAACAGGTACATAGTCAGCCCGTATACCATTGATGGAATCGCCATTTCCTGCGAGCCAAGAATGGTGGTTGCGACCAGAATCCCGATGGTGCTATTTTTTATGCCTAGCTCGACAGTAATCGCTAGCTGATCTACTTTTTCGGCACCAGCGATACGCGCAATACCTAATCCTGCGCTAATTCCTAATAGGTTAAGCAGCAAACAAGCCGGCCCGGCTTGCACCAATAAACCGACAAGTTGATCACGGAGGCCATAGGAGATCAGCACTATCAAGCTCAGTAACACCAGCGCACCAAAGCCGTTGAGCGCTTTTTCTGAACGGACCGCAATATTCGGCGCCTTAGCTCGAATAAGCATACCTATACCAGTAGGCAGTAAAACAATAATCACTAGCATGGCGATAGTGTCGACAATCGGCATGCTGACATTGGCAGACCGACCAAATTGCCAGCTCAATGCCTGATTCACGAACAGTGGCAAAGTCATAATGGTGGCGATACTGGCAACGGCGGTAACCACAATAGAGAGTGCGACATTACCTCTGGCTAAATAGGTAATAACGTTAGATGTCGCCCCGCCAGGACAGCTAGCCAATATCACCAAGCCCACCGCAATAGCGGGGGATAAATCGAAGCCCCATACCAACAGAAAGCCAAGCGCAGGCAAGACCAACAACTGGCCGACGCTACCTGCTATCGCGGCTCGAGGGTGCTTAGCCTCTTTTATAAAATCAGTAACTGTTAAACCTAGCCCCATCCCTATCATGATGATAAAAAGGGAAATAGGTAAACCGATACTGATAAACATACTCTGCTGCATCACGCATCTGCCTTATTATTGTAATGAGAGCTTAGTGTAGCAGTGTAGGTTGATGAACTTCACTTATCTGTAACCGAGAGGAGAGTTTTAGTCTGATTCTTCAATAGGCTTTGCTAGGTAATGATTTTTTGATTTCCGGGGCAACTGGCCAATCTAGCGATTTATCCTCCGCGCCTGCCAGAAGGTTTCACACCAATAGTTATTGGACAGACTGGAAACAACAAGGCCTTTCGATTTAGATGCGTGAACGAACTGGTCGGCGTTCAGATAGATATCCACATGACGTGTCTTACCATCAGTCAGGAAGAAGACGAGGTCTCCGGCAAGTAGTTCGCTCGGCTCGACCAAGCTGCCAGTTTTTGGTTGGTGTAGTGTGGTTCTCGGCAGCTCAACACCCAGTCGATCACGGTAGGTGAGAAAGACAAAGCCCGAACAATCTACCCCAGCTTTACTCATACCACCGAAATGATATTTAGTTCCCCGCCATTGCTGGTATAGGGTCTTCCTGACGGCATCGCTTGCAATATAATCACTTGCCGTCCGTGATACAGATGCTGACGTAGAATTGCTCGGAGAGGCCGCGCATGCACACAGCGCGAGTGTAGATAGAATAACGAATCCGCGAAGCGAAGCGCACCGCGAAAATAAAATAACGGCATTATTCTCTCCTATATTTTCTCCTAAACCAAAATTGTCATTCACCCCCCCTGTGTCAGGCTAAGACACTAGCCAGTATAAGTAGATGAAATTGCCTTGGCATTTGTTGCTGTATTTTTTTAATATCCCTGCGGAATAGCATTTTGCGGTCATTGTTACATAGCAATAACGGTGACTGTTCTCCATCCCACAAGCTACGCTATGAATATTTTTTATACTACAAATAAAATAGACTCGACCTGACAACTATATTTATTTCTTGAACACTTTAGGTGCAATCCAAAAATACGGAGAATGATCATTCAACCCCACCTATCCAGCGACGGCGCCTCACCTGCCGTTTAACCACATCCAAGATATCGATAATAAACGCGCTCATTTCATGATCAGTTTCAGATTCGCTACTTAGGGAGGTCAACACCCCATCCACTACATCAGCAAACAATGAGGTGAATTCGCTTTCACTTAAACGCCCCGCACCTTGATCGATCACTCTGCAAACAATGTCGGTAATCGCATGATCAAGCAGATCGCCAACGACTCCGCCGACTAGAGGAATTCGATCGATAATTTGAATCTCTCGATTTTCTTTTACTGCCTTACTCACGGTCTCTGTCACAAAACTGCGCAGGTCGTCTCGACTTTGCGCATGAACCGTTTGTATAGCAACGACAATTCGTTCACGCAGCAGCTCAGTTAACTGCGCTTGACGCGGTTTTATCACCTCGTCCAACACCTGCTTCTCAATGCCCGCACTGCCACGCAATTCGGCTTGTACACCCTCTAGCACATTAACCACAACGCGATCTGAAATCTCTTCCAATACAATGTCATACACCGACATTACCCAGCGATACGGCGCCCACTGAGTAAAATCGACTATACCCATTTTTTTGAATCGAACTAATACCACATAAACGCGCAGAATCCTTAGCCACCGAAACTCAGCAACAGGAATACAGCCTAAAATGTCGTACCAATGCAACACTGGATATGCCAACCAATGGCCATAGACCTTGTTGTAGAGCGCGTACATCCAGCGCGATAAAAATTCAGCTATAAAAATAGTCACAAAAATTAGATCAATGCGAAAAAAACGCTCATTAACAACGGCATAATTATCTAACCAGGCCACTGGCATTATATAAGCCATGATATTGCGCAATTCAAGCACCGACCAGGTGCTATCAAATACAATCCACAATAGATTGATAATTGCCAAGCTAACCATCGCCAGGTCAATAACTAGACCTACTTTTCCCAGATCATTAGCCCAGCGCGGCCCTTTCGAAAATTCATTTACTTCAGGCTGCGACATATTTCTCCATAAAATGAAAATACTAACGATAACTATATATTGGCTACGATACAGATGCAGTCTTTACCAGCGTTCTTTTGGAAAATACCGAAAAGGTAAGTAAAATGGCCCATGCGGGTCAGCCTAGCCGATATATCCGCACTTACCCACTGCAATCAAGACACGGAATCAGTATTTAAGTTCTGCTATACTGCAGCGATCAACATTGCCGCGCCAATCTCACCATCTACTCTTTATTAGATATTCTGGAAGCTCTTCGCCATGCCAAAATCCTTACCCGCTAACCGCCTTTTAGCCGACAACTACCCTTTCCAATTACCCACAGAAACTCGCTATAGTGATCTTGATAGCTATGCACATCTAAACAACGGCTCCATCGGGCGATTCTACGAAAATGCTCGTGCGCGTATGCATTTGCAAATTTATCAACGCGACGATTTTTTTCATTCTGCAGCCGACGAAAAAGTCTTGTTAGTTGACTGTCATCTGCGCTACCTGCATGAAGGCCACTTCCCCGCGCCGGTTGTTGTCACCTCGGGCATTGGCCGTATTGGACGCACATCCTATGATATCCATCAAGCCGTATTTCAGCATGGTAAGTGCATTGGCTTATGTGACGCGACCATGGTGAGAACCTTTATGGGCACTCCTTCGCCAATTGAAGGAAGGCTGTTGGCGCAATTTGAGCAAGCGCTGATAAAGGTGGAATAACATCTCGCCATATTGACTCTGGCAATATTTGAGTCTCATTTTCTTTTCAGGAAGCCTCAAACATCCGTGTGTGAGTACTGTAATTGATATATCCACGAAATTTTGCCTGGCATTCACTAGGGCGCCATCTTCGTCCCCATGTGCATGAACCCGCGATGACACTCAAGCTTGGCATGGAACCTATCAGCCTGCATCACCACATAAGCCATGACCAGCCACAGAGCTTGACTGCTGTTTCGCTTCAGCAGCTTCCCTAAGCTAACGCCAGCCAGTTAGAATGAGGTAAAGCAGTTACAACAGATACATAGAACTGAAGGCCTCATGATTACTAAAGCCAAGAACACCTTGCTAAGCAAGTACCGCGCACGTATCCGCGAGGGTGCCATTACCAATGCTAAAAAACATTTGGCAATGAGAGGGATAACACCCACGGAGTTAGGCCCAGACGAACTAGAAATCTTGGTTAACGAGGAGGAGGTGAAATTGCGGGGTAAGTTAAAAAATTACAGCCTAGCTGCTTTAATTACCGCGCTCACCTTGGGTCACTTTTAAATGCTAATACCCATACTGCGCAGCGGTGCACTGTA
>JBLHPB010000112.1:0-9011 GCA_047624025.1 Zhongshania sp. | reverse complement strand
CCGTACCGGGAGTCGCGCCCATGGTCCGCAACACTGCAATTGATCCGCGCTTAGCCGACACCGCCATACTTAAAATCGACACTATATTGAAAGCGGCAATCAAGACAATAAATAACAGCAATAAACGAACCATCTGCTTTTCCATTTTTACCGCTTGAAACAGACTGCCCTGGCTTTCGCTCCAACCCACCGCCACCGTCCCTACCGGGAGCATGGCCGCAAGTCTGGGTAAAACCTGAGGCGCCGCAAACATATCGCGAAGCTGCAGGCGCAGGCCTTCGGCATCATCACCCAGTTGATAGAGACGCTGAGCATCGCGAATATGCACAAAGGCACTGGTGGCATCTAGCTGAGCACCAGCACTGAATACACCTCTGACAATAAATTCTTTCTCGCGAGGATAAAGGCCAAAAGGTGTCACGGTAACCTTGGGTAGAATAACGGTAAGACTGTCGCCAATATTGACACCAAGCTGTCGCGCGAGAATATCACCAATAATGATCTGAAAATCGTCACCCTCTGTTTGAAGATACTGGCCGGCTATCATGTGCTCGGCAACCGCAGATACCGAACGCTCCTGCTCAGGATCAATGCCGTACAGGGCCACGCCACGCAAACGTTTAAAGACCGCCAGCATGGCCTTGCCGCCCACATAAGGCGCCACGCCGCTGACATCGGGATCAGCGGCCAACGTCGCTGCGTATTCCGGCCAATTCTCCAGGCGGCGCTGAGGACCTTCTAGATAGCCATGTGGCACGACGGACAACACCCGCTGCTGCAATTCCCGCTCAAAGCCGTTCATCACCGACATCACCACAATCAGTGAGACCACACCAATCAGCATGCCCAGCAGGGAAAACCACGATACCAGCGACAAAAACCGATCACTCCCAGAAGCGCGTCGAAAATACCGAATACCAATACGTAAATACAGTGGAACTGCCATAGGCCCGCTTTGCGATTTCCAACTAAAAACAGCGTCTATACTATCATTGAGTACAGGAAGAATGAGAAAGGATATTTCACTAAACTCGCGCGAAGTTTTCTAGCGTTTGTTAAGGCTTCAGCGTTGATATGCTCACGGTTTGACGCGCAGTCAATTTTTCTTATTGCTAAAGGAGTTGCTTATGCTATTAATTCTGCACCCCGACATTGACGAAGGCAGTGATGCCTATGTCAAAACCATGGCTTATTTAAGCCAGCTCAGCGGCATTCAAATTAAGCAGCATCAAATTCAGGGGCAACTCAAATCGCTGCGGGAAATCTATTTACTGGGTGACACCCATGCACTGAACAAGGAAGAAATCGAAACCCTGCCTGCGGTTGAGAAAGTGATTCGTATTTCCGAGGAATACCGTATTCTCGGTCGTCATAATGAGTCTCAGCGCCAAAGTGGTTTTCATTATAGAGGTCTGCACTTTGATCAGGACTCACTGCATATTTTTGCCGGCCTGTGTGCGGTGGATAACCGCCAGCATGTTGAGGAAATGATGCGCGCCCTGCAGGCTAATAACCTCAACTGCACGCGTATGGGCGCATATAAACCGCGCACCAATCCCTATGCCTTTCAAGGCCATGGTAAAGACTGCTTGCCCTGGGTGTTTGAACTAGCGGGTAAATACGGCATTAAAGTCATTGCCATGGAGGTTACCCACGAAAGCCATATGGCGGAGATAGATCAGGCACTAATCGATGCTGGACGCCCCTGTGGGGTGATCTTGCAAATAGGCACCCGCAACACTCAAAATTTTGAGCTGCTCAAAGCTATTGGCAAGCAAAACGAATACCCTGCCCTGCTAAAACGCGGTTTTGGGATTACCCTGTCGGAATCCCTTAATGCTGCCGAATACCTGGCCAGTGAAGGTAATAATCAGGTGATATTTTGCCTGCGGGGCATGAAAAGTGAATTTGGCAATCCCCACCGCAATATGGTTGATTTCGCCCAAGTGCCCACCGTGAAACGCTTAACCCGCATGCCGGTGTGCATCGACCCCTCTCATTCGGTGGGCAGCCGAGATGTAGCGCCAGACGGTGTATTAGAACTTTGCCACATCACCGCCCAGGGCGTGATGGCTGGCGCCAATATGATTCTGGTGGACTTCCACCCCGCCCCACAAAAAGCCTTGGTGGATGGTCCGCAGGCGCTGACCATGGCGGAGTTAGAGTTTTTTATTGCGGATATTGACATAGCCCGCGCTGCATATCTGGCACGGGTAAAACTATGGCAAAACGCTAGAACCTAGCGGCTCGCGTCGTAGAAAGTCGCCTTTTTGGACGTGTTGACGGCTTGGTCCGTTTCTTCAAGGCATTTATTGGGGTCATTGCCACAGAGATCACAGATATAATTTGGATCACTCAGCGCGGCGCCAACACCGCCGCAAGAACCGGCAATGGGCTTTCGACCCATAAGGACGCCAATCGACATTGCGCCTACAATCAGTAGCATGACAAATATTGCGGCAACTATTGTGGCCATTAGTATTACTCCAAAATTAATTCTGTTCTAAATAAGGTGCAAAGGCTGAGCTATAGCGACGACTAAACCCGTCACCGCTCTTCTCTATAAGATACACCGGTATCTTTAATTGTTCCGCCAATTTCAAGGTTTTATCCCCGCCCATCACCGAAAATGCAGTCGCCATGGCATCGGCAAAAGCGCTGGAAGGATCCAATACAGTTACAGAGGCCAAATTGTGGGTGATGGGCCGCCCTGTCTGCGGGTCGATAGTGTGGGAATAGCGTACACCATCTTCTTCAAAATAATTGCGGTAATCCCCAGATGTCGCCACGCCAATATTGCCTAAACGTATCGGTATGCTATCACCCCCGAGCAAATCCGGATTTTCGACGCCAATACGCCATTGATCACCGCGGGGGCTCAAACCAGCCACTCGCATCTCGCCGCCAATCTCAAACAAATAATCTTTTGTGCCCAAAGACTCAAGCCACAAGGCTACCGCATCGACGCCGTAACCTTTGGCAATGGCTGACAAATCAATGTGTAAACCACGTTGTTTAAGCAGCTTTTTACCCTGCTTGTCCAGCTCAATACGATCAAAACCGACCATCTCTAGGGCTTTGGCAATCTCGGTATCACTGGGTTTACCCTCACGCTTTTGTGGACCAAAACCCCATAAATCGACCATTGGCCCCACCGTGACATCAAAAGCGCCATCACTGAGCCAGCTAACCTCGATGGCCATAACCAGAATATCAAACAACATCGGGCTAAGGACTCGCCACTCTTGGGCAGGCAGTTGATTTAACAGACTCAATTCGGAATCTGGGATATAGGTGGAGGCAATATAATTAAAGGCCGCCAAGCGTTGGTCTAACTCGTCCTGTAGACGCGCTTCGTTCCAGTCCGGCGGGTTGCGAAGAGTGACATGATAGGTGGTGCCCATGGTGGCACCACTAAGCTGAATATACGCTTTGGGCGTAGGAGAGCAGGCAGCCAGAAACAATAAAAGCAGCGCGAGGGCTGCTTTTATTGAACCGCGGGCCAGAATAACTTTACCCGCCAAAGTCATCGAGAAGAATATTATCTTGTTCAACACCGAGGTCTTCCAGCATTTTAACGACAGCCGAGTTCATCATCGGCGGCCCACACATATAATACTCGCAGTCTTCCGGTGCAGCGTGATCATTAAGGTAGTTTTCGTACAATACCTGGTGGATAAAGCCCGTCATGCCTGTCCAATTATCTTCTGGCTGAGGATCAGACAAGGCCAAATGCCATTCGAAATTTTCATTCTCAGCAGCCAGCTTATCGTATTCTTCCACGTAGAAAGCTTCACGTAAGGAGCGCGCACCATACCAAAACGAAATCTTACGTTTGGAACTGAGACGCTTAAGCTGATCAAAAAGATGCGAGCGCATCGGCGCCATACCTGCACCACCGCCCACAAAGACCATTTCCGCCTCAGTTTCTTTGGCGAAAAACTCGCCAAATGGGCCGTAAACATTCACCTTGTCACCGGGCTTAAGGCTAAATACCCAGGATGACATTTGACCCGCTTGCAGAGCCAGATTGTTAGGTGGTGGCGTTGCAGCGCGTATATTGAACTTAACAATGCCTTGCTCTTCTGGATAGTTTGCCATGGAGTAGGCGCGGATTACCGTTTCTTCAACTTTGGATTCAACATTGAAGAAACCAAAGCGCTCCCAATCAGCTCTATATTCAGCAGGGATATCAAAGTCAGAATATTTAATGTGGTGTGGCGGGCATTCTAGCTGCACATAACCACCCGCGCGGAAGTCGACGGTCTCGCCTTCCGGTAATTTCAGTGTCAGCTCCTTAATAAAAGTCGCCACATTGGGATTGGACTCAACGGTACACTCCCATTGCTTGACACCGAAAACTTCTTCCGGCACTTCGATCTTCATATTCTGTTTAACCGGAGTCTGGCAGGACAAGCGCCAGCCTTCACGGGCTTCACGAGGACTGAAATGGGCTTCTTCGGTGGCCAACATCGAGCCGCCACCATCGCTGACAATACATTTGCATTGAGCGCAGCTGCCGCCACCACCACACGCTGATGCCAGAAATACCCCTTGCCCAGACAAGGTGTTTAATAATTTATCGCCCGCAGGCACGGTAATGGTTTTTTCACCATTAATCTCGATGGTGACATTGCCGCTGCTCACCAAGCGTGAACGGGCAAATAGAATGATGCAAACCAGCGACAATACAATCGCGGTAAACATTGCCACACCGAGAATAACTACTGTATTCATTAAAACCTCTCCAGTCTTCTCGGTTACAGATCAATACCGCCGAAGGACATAAAGCCCAACGACATTAAGCCAACCGTAATAAAGGTAATACCAAGGCCCCGCAGGCCCTCAGGCACATCACTGTATTTGAGTTTTTCGCGAATGCCCGCTAGAGCGACAATGGCCAGTGCCCAGCCAGTGCCGGCGCCAGCACCATAAACAACTGATTCAGCAAAATCGTAGTCACGTTCAACCATAAACAGTGAGCCACCCATAATCGCGCAGTTCACTGTAATCAGAGGTAGAAACACACCAAGGGCGTTGTAGAGTACTGGCACATATTTATCCAGCACCATTTCCATAATCTGAACTATAGCAGCGATAACACCGATATAGCTCAGCAGGCCCAAAAAGCTTAGGTCCACTTCGGGGTATCCGGCCCAAGCCAATGCGCCTTCACGAAGTAAATGGTTATAAATTAGACTGTTGACCGGCACGGTCAAGGCCATAACGACAATTACAGCAATACCCAAGCCAATGGCAGCCTGAATTTTTTTGGAGATCGCCATAAAAGTACACATACCGAGGAAAAAGGCCAGCGCCATGTTCTCCAAAAATATCGAGCGTACAAACAGGCTAATATAGTGTTCCATTAAAAGGCCTCCTTAATACTGCGAGTATTTTTGGTGATCTTAAATTCGGCTTTTTCCACCTGTTCTGTCTTCACCGAGCGCAACACCCAGATAAAAATCCCAATCAGGAAGAAGGCACTAGGTGGCAGTAACAGTAGACCGTTAGGCACATACCAGCCTCCATCGGTAACCAAGGGCAGGACTTCAAAGCCAAATAATTTACCTGAGCCAAATAATTCTCGAACTACCGCGATACTAAATAAGACTATGCTGTAACCCAAGCCGTTACCGATACCATCGACAAAACTTGCGATCGGCGGATTCTTCATCGCAAAGCCCTCAGCGCGGCCCATCACGATACAGTTAGTGATAATCAAGCCAACGAATACCGATAGCTGTTTGCTGATCGTAAACGCGTAGGCCTTGAGTAGCTGATCGACAACAATAACCAGCGACGCAATAATCACCATCTGCACGATGATACGGATACTACTGGGAATCTGTTTGCGAATCAGCGACACCGCAAAACTGGAACAACCGGTAACTAGGGTCACCGCGATACACATAACCAGGGTGACCTTCAAGCTTGAGGTCACCGCCAGCGCTGAACAGATACCGAGAATCTGCAGAGCAATGGGGTTATTTTTTAATATTGGGCTCGTTAAAGCTTCTCTCATCGTCGACATGGCTTATGCCTCCCCGGAGCGCAAATTGCGTAAGAATTGTTGGTAGCCCAGCTCACCCATCCAGAACTGCAATAGATTGCTAATACCACGACTGGTCAGTGTTGCACCGGAAAGCGCGTCCACCTTGTTGCTAGCATTTGGTGTGCTGGCGTCAACATTGCCTTTAACCAACTCAATTGCCACATCGCCGTCATCGTAAATTTCTTTACCAGGCCACATCGCTTTCCATTTTGGATTATCAACTTCACCACCCAGACCTGGGGTTTCGCCGTGATCATAAAAACCCAGACCAGCGACAGTATTGAAATCATTTTCTAACGCTAGAAAGCCGTACAAGGTTGACCACAGTCCATAGCCACGAACCGGTAAAATCACCTTATCGTACTCACCATTCTTTTCAATCAGATACACCATCGCGTAGTTTTCACGGCGACGGATCTTAGCCAAATCATCGTCACCCAAGGCAATCGAGGTAGCGCTATCTTTGGCAATCTTGCTTTGATCAAAACCCTTGGCCGAAACTGCATCGGTGAATTTACCGGTTTGCAGATCCACAATTTTGGTGATGACCTGTTCAAACTGAGCCTCAACACTCTCCCCCGGCACCAGTAAACCAGAGGCGGCGAGGATATTGACCTTGCGGTCCAGCGCTTTATTGATAATCTGGGCCGGTTTCAGTAAAACCGCTGCGCTGGAAACAAACAGCGCGCAAACGATACAAAGAACAACGGCAACCAGCAGCGTTCTTTGAGTACTGTCGTTATTAGCCACGTGCCAACCTCCGTTTAATATTTGCCTGAACAACAAAATGATCGATCAGGGGCGCAAACAAGTTGGCAAACAAAATGGCCAGCATTATGCCCTCGGGAAAGGCCGGATTGACGACTCGAATCAGTACCGCCATACAACCGATCAAAGCGCCGTAGATGTATTTACCAGTATTGGTCATGGAGGCCGACACCGGGTCGGTTGCCATAAACATCATACCAAAGGCAAAGCCACCCAGAACCAAGTGCCATTGCCAAGGCATGGCCATCATTAGGTTATCGCTGCCGCTCATGGAATTAAATAGCAGTGACAGGCTTATCATGCCGGCGAGTACGCCCAGCACAATCCGCCAAGAGGCGATACCGGTCCATAGCAACACCGCACCGCCGATAAAGATTGCGGCGGTAGACACTTCGCCCATGGAGCCATGCATATTACCGGTGAAGGCATCCATCCAAGTCATTTTTTCTTGCAGCGCAGCCATACCATCGCTCGCCGCGATAGACAGTGGGGTTGCGCCGGTGTAACCGTCAACCGCGGTCCATACTGCATCACCCGACAATTGTGCGGGGTAGGCAAAGTACAGGAAAGCGCGACCGCTCAATGCGGGGTTTAAGAAGTTTTTACCGGTACCGCCAAACACTTCTTTACCAATCACCACACCAAAGCTGATACCTAGAGCAACCTGCCACAAAGGAATGCTCGGCGGGCAAATTAAAGCAAACAGTATTGAGGTAACAAAAAAGCCTTCGTTGACCTCGTGGCCGCGCTTCATGGCAAACAGCACTTCCCAAAAACCACCAGCCAAAAAGGTCACTGCGTAAACGGGAATAAAGAACCAGAAACCGTGCCAGAAGTTATCCCACAAGTTGGTCGGATCATAACCGGCCATCATGGAGATCATCACATGACGCCAGCCCTCACCCGCCGCCAAGCCGGTATCGAGCATAATTTGGTTGGCCTGAAAGCCGATATTCCACATACCGTAGAACATCGCCGGAAAGGCGCAGAACCAGACCGTGATCATAACACGTTTGAGGTCTACCCCATCGCGAACATGAGCGGTGGTTTTAGTGACACTTGATGGTGAATAAAAAATGGTGTCCGCCGCTTCATACAGCGCATACCATTTTTCGTATCGGCCGCCTTTTTCAAAGTGCGGCGCCATATCGTCGAGAACTTTTCTCAGCCCCATGAATTAACCCTCTTTCTCTATGCGGCTTAAATTGTCGCGAAGGATCGGGCCGTACTCGTATTTGCCAGGGCAAACATAGGTACACAGCGCGAGGTCTTCCTCGTCCAACTCCAAACAACCTAAGGACTGTGCCATTTGCGTATCGCCAACGATAATGGAGCGCAGTAATTGTGTTGGTAAAATATCCAGCGGCATCACTCTTTCATAAGCCCCAACAGGCACCATAGCGCGTTCGCTGCCATTAGTACTGGTGGTATAAGCAATGCTTTTCTTAAAGAACTGGGTCATGTAGATACGTAGCGCCGAGTGCTTATTCACTCCCGGTGACAACCAACCCATAAACTCACGGTGAGTACCTTCGGTTAATACCGACACCTGATTGTGATAACGGCCCAAGAAAGCACCGGCACCGCGGGCGATACGACCACCAAGGACTGAACCTGAAATAATACGGTTAATGCCAGGGCGCAGCTGACCAGCACACAACTCTTCTAGGCTTACACCCAGTCGCGTGCGAATTAATCTGGGCTTTTCAACCTGTGGTCCAGCCAGCGCTACAACGCGTTCGGTATTGAGCTTTCCGGTGGTAAACAGGCGACCAAAGGCAATTACGTCCTGATAGCCGATTGTCCAAACGACTTTGCTGGCACTGGCCCCTTCCAAGAAATGGATATGGGTGCCAGCTAAGCCAGCGGGATGGACTCCCGCAAATTCAGCGACATGGAGCTGGTCATTATCAAGGCTGGGAATGTTTTTGCCCGGCGCCACACACAGGTGCACCTTGCCACCGCTAAGGCGGCACAGTAATTCCAAGCCGTGACTGAAGTCGCTCTCGGCTCCGGCAATCACCAGTGCTGGATCGGCGGCAAGCGGATGGGTGTCCATCGCTGTCACAAAAATGGCAGCAGGCTGAGATCCAATCGCAGGCACTTTGCTGAAGGGTCGGGTGCGTAGCGCCGTCCACAGACCAGACCGCACTAAATTTTCTACAATCTGCTCAGCATTGAGGGTAGC
>JBLHPB010000111.1:0-9011 GCA_047624025.1 Zhongshania sp. | reverse complement strand
ATTATATATACTTCATCCTCTGTAGCAAGTAGTTTTTTAAACTTTCTCACCACCTCAACCGCTAATTTAAACTCCCTGATCGCTTTCGCTTCAGGACGCTGTTGCTGTTGAGGAGGCGCATTATAGATGTAACCGAAGCAGAGTCAACACACTTCCGTCATCATTTTGAAATACCTGCAAAGTCGTACGTTTTGCAGGCAAGCTGATTAAAAATCAAACAGCTACGGGCTCCAATTGCTTATTTAAAGACCAACATTTGATACTTCTTCTTACCCAGCTTTATGACATAGTACTTTTCAAATAGTGCACTGCCCTGAGCGAACACCGTTTCAGCCGCCATATTGTCAGCCAAGCCGATGGGCTGACCATTTACCTGAACTGCATTGCGACCAAGAGCATCCTTTATTTGCTTTCCAGTGCCCATGCCAAAATCAGCAAGTAATTGGGTCAGAGGCTTATCCTCCAGATCAGCTCGACCCAATATGGCGGTAGGCAAGCCATCCAACTGTAACTGCGCTAGATCACTTGCCGACAACTCAGCCAAATCACCAGAGAACAACGCCTCTGTTATACGCTGAGCACCCTCCAACTCTGCATCACCATGAATTAAGCTGGTCATTTGCTCAGCGAGGATACGCTGAGCACCGGGCCGACCCGCCTCCTTATCAGCCAACTCAATGGCAGCAATCTCATCAAGAGATAAGAAAGTAAAGTAACGCAGGAATTTATAAACATCTGCATCGGCAGTAGAAAGCCAGAACTGATAGAAGGCATAAGGAGAGGTCTTATCCGGATCCAGCCAGATCGTACCGGACTCGGTCTTACCAAACTTAGTGCCATCTGACTTTGTGACCAGCGGCATGGTTAAGCCATGAACGGCAACGCCATGCTGACGGCGAGCGAGATCCACCCCCGCAATAATATTACCCCACTGATCAGAGCCACCCAACTGCAGGGTGCAGCCATTGCGCTTGTACAGCTCAGAAAAATCCATACCCTGTAATAAGGAATAACTGAACTCGGTAAATGAAATTCCAGCTCCTTCGCGATTAATACGCTGCTTTACAGACTCCTTCGCCACCATGGTATTCACAGCAAAGTGCTTACCGATATCACGCAGAAATTCCAGCGCGGACATCGGACCAAACCAATCCAGGTTATTGGCGACTTCGGCAGAGTTCTCGCCGCAGTCAAAATCAATAAACCGTGAAACCTGAGCTTTTAAGCGATCAACCCAATCAGCAACCACATCCGGCGTATTCAACTGCCGCTCCTGAGCCTTAAAGCTTGGGTCGCCAATCAATCCTGTGGCACCGCCAACCAAGGCAATTGGCTTGTGCCCCGCCTGCTGAAAACGACGCAACGCCAATAAAGGTACTAGGTGACCAATATGCAAACTGTCTGCAGTGGGATCGAAGCCGCAGTAAAGGGTGCGCATCTCAAAAGAAAGGTATTCCCCCAGACCGTGCTCACCGGTCATCTGCGCCACCAAACCTCGAGACTCCAGATCCGTGAGCAATTGTGCATTTACCGCTGTCATACTATCGACCTTCATAAATTTAGGTGTCCCGCGCCGCCGCAAAAATGCTGCACGCACCACCATGAAAACTATCAATAAGGCGGCAAGATACAACAACGACCCAAAAATGCAAACCAAGAAAAGCTGACAGAACAATGCCCACAAGCTAGAATCTACATTAAGTACTGGTTATTACGGGCTTTAGCCAGCCCGCATCTTTGTTATACTGCGCAAAAAACCACCCGCAAGGTATGAAGTAGCAAAACTATGCAGAACTGGATCCAGAAAAGGCATGCCGTGCACAAGGCCGTATCCGGCAAATTTCCTCGCCGCCATTTAGCACTCGCTGCGTCGACTCTTATTGCCCTCGGCTTAACACTTTTACTATTGCCTGGCGAAAACGCCGAAGCGAAACGAACATCCATACCTTTAAATCTGGAGCTCACCCCAAGTCGTGACATTGCACCGATTGAAGACGTCTATATCGAGCCTGAACAGAGCTGGTCGGAAATTAAGGTGCAAAGTGGTGACAGCCTGTCCGCCATTTTCAACCGCGCCAATCTCAGCCCGCAGGATCTGCATGAATTTTTAACAGCCACCAAAAAAGCCAAAGAACTGAATAAGATTCGCCCGGGCCAAAAACTATCATTCAAATTGAGTGATAGTGGCAAACTCGACGCGATGAGCTATCAAAAAGACAAGCTCAACAGCTTAGTTTTTGAACGCGGCGTAACCGGCTTTACCACCACCGAGTTAACCGAAACACCGGAAATACGTCAGCGCGCCGCCAGTGCCACCATTACCTCTTCGCTTTACAATGCGGCTCAGGATGCCGGCGTAAACCAAAGCATCATTATGGAACTGGCCAACATCTTTGGTGGCGTACTGGACTTTGTTTACGATGTTCGCAAGAATGACTATTTTATTGTTATTTATGAAGAGCTATACCTTAATGGTGAGCTTTTGGGCAGTGGCCAAATATTAGCCGCCCAATACTTCAACCGCGGCAAATCCTTTGAAGCCTATCGCTATATGAACAAACACGGCGAAGTAGATTACTTCTCCGAATCTGGCGAGAGTATGCGCAAAGCCTTTCTGCGTGCACCATTGGACTTTACTCGCATCAGCTCAGGTTTTAATCCAAAGCGCCTGCACCCGGTATTTAAAACCATTCGCCCCCACCGCGGCGTGGACTATGCCGCACCAAGAGGCACGCCTGTTTATGCAGCAGGCGATGGTCGCGTTGCCGACGCTGGCTATTCCAAAGCCAATGGCAATTACGTGTTTATCAAACACGGCGAAGCCTATATTACTAAATACCTCCACCTTCACAAACGCGCAGTTTCCAAAGGCGACCGCGTTCGACAGCGTGAAACTATCGGCTGGGTAGGTTCGACAGGCTACGCCACCGGACCCCATCTGCATTATGAATTTTTGATGAATGGCGTTCACCGCAACCCCGCCACCATCGTTAAACAATTGCCGGCGCCAACCAAAGTGCCCACTGGAGCCATACCTGACTTTAAATCCCAGATTTCTGGCTTGGAGCTACAACTCAGAACCTATGCTGCCCAGCGCAACTACAATGTAGGTAATGGGGCAGGATAATGTCTGAGCATTTTTATATAGGCTTGATGTCAGGCACCAGTCTTGACGGCATTGATGCCGCTCTAATCCAAGTACAAGAAAACCATATCCAACTGACCCACAGCCTCAGTTGCGAGTTGCCTCCTGAGCTCAAGCAAGACATTCTCAAGTTATGTAATGGCGACAGCCGCGATGAAATTGAGTTGCTGGGCCGCTGCGATCGCGCACTGGGCAGCCATTTGGGCAATGCCGCTTTGGCTCTGTGCAAAGCCGCTAACATAAGCCCCGCCGCCATCACCGCCATTGGCAGCCACGGCCAAACCATCCGCCATCGCCCACCAGACCAACATCGCAAGAAAGCAGATGCATTTACCTTGCAAATAGGCGATCCCAATACCATCAGCGAAATCAGTGGCATCACTACGATAGCTGATTTTCGACGCCGGGATATCGCCGCCGGCGGTCAGGGCGCACCACTCGTGCCGGCTTTCCACGCCGCCGCATTTTCCAAACAGCAAATCGAACGAGTCATCGTCAATATTGGTGGCATGGCCAATATCACCGTATTGCCGGCAAACGGTGAGGTGTTCGGTTTTGATACCGGCCCCGGCAACGTCTTAATGGATAGCTGGATCAATCACTGCGCCGGCAAAGCCTTTGATCATGACGGCGATTGGGCGCGCAGCGGCCAGGCAAACAGCGAGTTATTGAATATATTACTTAGTGACGGCTATTACAGCGTGGAGGGGCCCAAAAGCACCGGCCGCGAACAATTTAGCTTAAACACCATTCAGCAAATACTCGACAAGCTGGGCCAGATCAAACCCCAAGATGTTCAAGCCAGCCTGCTGGAATTAACTGCCCGCAGTATTTGCGATGCAATCAACAAGCATACTCATGCAGGCACCGAGATTTATCTCTGTGGCGGCGGAGCAGCAAATATCACTCTGATGGCGCGCATCCAAGCTCTGCTACCCAAGCACCCCATTGCCAATACAGCAGAGCTGGGCATTGATGCAGATTGGGTAGAAGCCGCTGCTTTTGCCTGGCTGGCTCAGCAGACTCTTGCTGGACTTGCAGGGAATGTGCCCGCAGTCACTGGCGCTGCTGGCCCACGAGTTTTAGGCGCGGTCTACCCGAGATAAAGGCCAGTTCGCCAGGAAATACATTGGGGAATTGGGCCAGCGAAAAAACTAAGCCAAGAATGCAAAAGTACCGCAGTGTAAGAATTTACACCGAGAAAGAAGAGCCACAACCGCAAGTCGTACTGGCATTAGGGTTCGTCACCATAAAGCGCGACCCTTCCAAACCTTCGGTATAGTCGAGCTGAGCACCCTCAATATACTGGTAACTCAAAGGGTCTACTAATACCACTACCCCATCTCTTTCGATCCGAGTATCGTCATCTTCAGCCAATTCATCAAAAGTAAAACCATACTGAAAACCGGAACAACCACCCCCGGTAACAAACACCCGCAGCTTTAAATCTTCATTGGACTCTTCTTCAACCAGATTTCTCACCTTGGCCACCGCGCGATCTGTCAGTGTTAACACTGACGGCGTATATTGTTCAACCGCAGACATAGGTCACCTCATTAAGCAGCGACACCAATTTGTGCCGCAAACATGTCAATTATCCAATTTCCCGACCAATTTAGTCAAGTATTAGCTTTACCCCAACGTCACGGCATTAGCGACAAGCCCTGCAAGCCCATGGTTTCTGGCAGACCAAACATAATATTCATATTCTGAATTGCCTGACCAGAAGCCCCTTTAACCAAATTATCAATTACCGACAACACCACTATGGTGTCGCGATTCTGAGGCCGGTAAAGTGCCAGCCGGCAAGTATTTGCACCCCGTACCGAGCGAGTTTGCGGGGTGCTACCCAGCGGCATCACATCGACAAACGGCGCATCGGCATAGCGTTTTTCAAAGATAAACTGCAACTCATCCAGTGATACCGCCGGATCCAGCAACTCAGAAAACAGGGTGGCGTGAATACCACGAACCTGAGGCAATAAATGCGGAGCAAAGGTAAGCTTTACCGGGCCGTCAGCCGCAATCGCCAACTCCTGCTCTATTTCTGGCAAATGGCGATGACCGGCAATGCCATAAGCTTTAAAACTCTCTGAGATTTCAGTGAATAAATTATCTATTTTGGCCTGCCGTCCCGCTCCACTAACTCCAGAAGCTGCGCTGGCAATCAAGCGACTAGGGTCAATCAACTTTTGCTCTAGCAAAGGAATTAAACCGAGTTCCACCGCCGTAGGATAGCAACCGGGACAGGCAATTAACTTGGCGTCGCGAATCTGCGCGGCATTGCGCTCAGGCAAACCATACACTGCCTGTTTCAGCGTATCGGGGCAGACATGTTTTTCGTGATACCACTTGGACCACAGATCGGCATCGCTAATACGAAAATCTGCCGATAAGTCGATAACCCGAGTTCCCGCGGCCAATAATTCTGGCACCATATTCATGGCAACATTGTGCGGCGTGGCAAAAAACACTACGTCGCAGCTGGCTAGCGCGTTCACATCAGGCGCGCTAAAACGCAAATCCATCGCCCCGCGCAAGCTCGGAAACAGCTCATCGACCGACACACCGTCTTCCGCCCGCGAAGTAATCATGGCCACTTCAGCCTCAGGATGAGTTGCCAATAACCGCAGTAACTCCACCCCGGTATACCCGGTTCCGCCTACAATCCCAACCTTTAACACGTCATTTCCCCCAGGCAATCGCAACATTTTTGAAAAGCCAGCCTAGCACAGCCATTAGGTGTGTAGGTCCAAGCCCTCTATAATACTCGATTTGCCGGAATCACGCGAAGTCGATATGGTACAACCGCCTACAATTCAAGCTATACGACCATGGAGCTAAAAGGCCTAAGCAATTTCCGACGCCGACTTGCCAGTCCGGATGCTGCCCTGCCTTATGCTATTCTAGGCCTCGCTTCCGGCGCCATTACCGCGGTGCTAATGATTGCTTTTCGCCTCGCTTTAGAATGGCCTTTAGAATCATGGCTACCCGGCCAATCGTCGGAAAATTTCGAAGGCTTAGAGCGCCACTGGTATTTTCTGTTACCTGTGGCCGGCGGACTAGTGCTCGGCCTAGCCATGAGCCTAGTGCCACCTCCCCACCGCTTTACCGGTATCCCACACGTTATCGCCGTACTACACAACGGACGCGGCCGCTTGCCGCTTAAAAATTTAATTATCCAGTTCTTTGCTGGATTGCTCGCCTTGCTCAGCGGCCAGTCTGGCGGACGCGAAGGTCCTGCCGTACACATCGGCGCGGCGGCCAGTAGTCAATGCGGCGCCAGACTTCGATTACCAAATAATAGCCTCCGAGTCATGGCCGCCTGTGGCACCGCCGCCGCCATTGCGGCATCCTTCAATACCCCTATCGCCGGCGTCATATTTGCCATGGAAGTGGTAATGATGGAATACACCGTTGCAGGGTTTATTCCCGTAATACTTGCCGCCGTCACTGCCACCGCCCTATCACAATCAGTGTTTGGCGCAGTCGTCTTTTTACCCTCGAGCCACGCCAGTATGAGCTCGCTTATGGAGCTTCCTTTTATCGCCCTGCTTGGCTGCATTGGCGGTGTTTTGTCCAGCGCGTTTGTAAGCATTCAAAAGAATTGCCTGCGACTGATTAATCGGCCAATCTGGTTTCGTCTTCCTCTCGCAGGCTTCATCACCGGCTTATGCGCACTAGTAGCACCAGAAGTGTTGGGCATTGGATACGACAGCCTCCAGTCTGCTTTTAATGGCAGTTACAGCCTGCAGCTGCTAGCAATACTCATGGCATTGAAACTGATAGCCACAGCGGCATCTTGCGGCCTAGGCATGCCCATCGGGATCATCGGCCCCAGCTTGTTGATAGGAGCATTTGCGGGCGGCGCGATTGGCAGCGTGGGCGCACAGCTATTTCCGACATTGGGGGCAGACTCCAGCTTTTATGTTTTACTCGGTATGGCTGCAGTGATGGGCGCCATCCTTAATGCACCGCTCGCAGCACTACTTGCTATCATTGAACTAACCCACAATCTCAATATAATATTTCCCGCCATGTTGGCAGTCACCGCCGCACATCTGGTGCACAAGGAATTGTTCGGATTACAATCATCACTACAAACTACGCTACTAGCGATGCAACAAGCTGTGCGCGCCAACCCACTAACTCTCGACCTTTTACGAACCAGTGCCGCGGCATTAATGGATCGCAATCTACGTCACGCGCCTCCTAAGCTAAACGCCCAAGAGCAGCTTAAGCTTCTGGAAACACCGGTACGCTGGCTGGTCATCACCAACTCTGAAGGTCAGCGTATCATCGTTCATCGCGAGCACTGGTTTCCGCTAGTCAGCACCACGGTGCTGGACGACGACGCAAGCATTGACCTTCTGGCCGCGCTTGAGCACCGCCGCCGCGCTGCGACTTTCGATATTAACGGAACCCTAATGGAAGCACTGGAAACAATGAATCACGAGGGACTCGACAGCCTTTTCGTCTGCAGCCCCTATCAACGACACGGGCCGCCCGATGAGGGCATTGTTACCCGTGAAGCCTTGTCCGATTACTACAATCTACCCATTAGATTCTAACTTCTTAGGTTTTATTATGCTCTGGTTAAAAGCCCTGCACCTAATCGCAATTATCTGCTGGTTCGCCGGTATTTTTTACTTACCCCGGCTATTTGTCTATCACGCTATGGCCACCGATAGCGCGACTCGCGAACACTTTAAAATAATGGAAAGAAAACTCTATCGCTTTATCAGCCCCTTTGCGATTCTCACTATTGGCTTCGGCATCGCCATGCTTGCCCAGCAACCCGAGTACTATCTGTCATCGGGCTGGCTGCATGTTAAACTGATTTTTGTTGCGGGCCTGACTGCCTACCACTTGTACTGCGGCCATCTAGTAAAGGTGTTTGCCAATGACGACAATCAACGCAAGCATGTATTTTATCGCTGGTTTAACGAGGCCCCGGTAATCGCCCTGTTTGCCATCGTTATTCTCGCTGTACTCAAACCCTTTTAAATCCCCCGCACTGGCGATTAAGCGCCCAGCGCGGGATAATACAGACATCAAATCAATAGCAACGCAGCATTAAGAAGCCATTTATGACCAGCTCAGAACAGTTATTTGAACGCGCCCGCCAAACCATACCCGGCGGCGTTAACAGTCCAGTCCGCGCGTTTAAAGCCGTGGGCGGCACTCCGCGCTTTATCGACCACGCCAAAGGCGCCTACCTCTTTGACGTCGACGGCAAAAAATATATCGACTATGTGCTGTCTTGGGGGCCGATGCTATTGGGTCACGCTCACCCAGACGTGATTGCCACGGTCACCGCGCAATTGCAAAAAGGTCTGAGCTTTGGCGCGCCCACCGCCATCGAAACTCAGCTGGCCGAAAAAATCTGCGCCATCATGCCCGGCATGGACATGGTGCGCATGGTTAACTCTGGCACTGAAGCCACCATGAGCGCTATTCGGTTAGCGCGCGGCTTCACCGGGCGAGATAAAATTGTAAAATTTGAAGGCTGCTATCACGGCCACTCTGACTCTCTGCTGATTAAAGCTGGCTCCGGCGCGCTGACCATGGGTGTGCCCAGTTCACCAGGCGTGCCTGCCGCCCTTGCCGAACACACCATGACCTTAACCTACAATGATATCGCCGGGGTCGAAGCCGCCTTTGCTGAATTTGGCGAGCAAATCGCCTGCATCATTGTCGAACCGGTAGCCGGTAATATGAATTGCGTGCCGCCTATTCCCGGCTTTTTGGAATGCCTACGGCGCTGCTGCGACCAAAGCGGCAGTGTCTTAATTATCGATGAAGTCATGACTGGCTTTCGGCTTGGCTTACAAGGTGCACAAGGCTATTACGGCGTCACTGCCGA
>JBLHPB010000110.1:0-9024 GCA_047624025.1 Zhongshania sp. | reverse complement strand
CTCAGGCTATTTAGTGCAGTTAACCTCAGATGAAAAATCACTAGACGGTCCCAGTGGGCCGGAACAAGACTTTACCGACCTGCATGCCTGGTGTGAGGTGTTTATTCCAGGTGCGGGGTGGATAGGTCTGGACCCAACGTCAGGGTTGTTTGCCAGTGAAGGTCATATCCCACTGGCCTGCACCCCTGACCCAGTATCAGCCGCGCCTATAGAGGGCTTTACTGACGAGTGTGAAGTCGAGTTCGACTACAGTAATGAAGTGGTCCGTGTTCATGAAGACCCACGGGTAACCAAGCCTTACAGTGATGATCAATGGGCCGATATACTTTTGTTGGGCGATGCCGTTGATCGCGATTTGGTTGCCAATGATGTGCGACTTACCATGGGTGGTGAGCCGACCTTTGTGTCAGTCGACGACATGGAGTCAGCGCAGTGGAATACCGGTGCACTGGGTGCTGATAAGCTGCGCTTGGCGAAAACATTACTATTAAAACTAAGAGATCATTTCGCTGCTACCGGCATGTTGCACTACGGTCAGGGCAAATGGTATCCCGGCGAAGAGGTGCCGCGTTGGGCGCTGGGTTTATTTTGGCGTAAAGACCAGCAGCCGTTGTGGACAAGGCCCGAGCTATTGGCGCGCATCGATAAGAACTATGGTCACGATGTTGGCAGCGCAGAGAAATTTGCCTTGAAGCTGAGCACCTTGCTAGGCCTACCAAAAAATTACGTGCAAGCTGCCTATGAAGATGCTCTCCACTATCTTTTGCAAGAGCAGAAAATCCCTAAAAATATCGATATATTGGCCTCTAAAGTCGACGATGATCTCGGTCGTCGGCGTTTGGCGAGACTTTTGGAGCAGGGCTTTAAAAAGCCTAGTGGCTATGTACTACCGCTCGCACGCGAGCCAATGGAGGGCAGCTGGACCAGTAGTATTTGGCAGGTGAAACGAGAGCGCCTAATATTGACGCCGGGTGATTCGCCAATGGGCTTGCGCTTACCGTTGGGCGATTTGCCGGAGGCTAAAGAAACTGATGGTGCCGTTGACCGAGATCCTTTTGAAGAGCGCGATACACTGCAAGCACGGCAAGATATTCACTTTCCCATTGAGCCTCACTCAACCACAGAGCAGCGTTTAGCCGCGGCAGAAAATCCAGAATCACTGGGTTTGAATCTGGTTCGCACCGCGATGTGTATTGAAAGTCGCGATGGCAAGGTTCACCTTTTTATGCCGCCGCTGCATAGTCTTGAGCATTACATTGAGCTGGTGGCGGCAATAGAGGAAACCGCCTCGGCCTTGGAAATGCCGGTGATTATTGAGGGCTATGAACCACCCCGCGATCCGCGTATGCAAAAATTACTAGTAACGCCGGACCCAGGTGTTATCGAGGTTAATGTACATCCAGTTTCCAGCTGGCGGGAATTGCAGGCCAATACCACCGAGCTTTATGCGCTGGCGCGGGAATCTCGCTTGGCCGCTGAAAAGTTTATGCTCGATGGCCGCCATACTGGAACCGGTGGTGGCAACCATATAACCATTGGCGGTGCGACACCTGCCGACAGTCCCATCTTACGTCGTCCGGATTTGTTGCGAAGTTTGGTGACCTTTTGGCAGCACCACCCCAGCCTGTCGTATATTTTCTCGGGTGCCTTTGTTGGGCCTACCAGCCAAGCCCCTAGAGTGGATGAAGGCCGGGATGAAGTGCTCTATGAAATGGAGATTGCCTTTCAGCAAATGCCAGAGGGATTGGTAGATCAGCCTTGGTTAATTGATCGCTTAATGCGCAATTTATTAATTGATATGACCGGCAATACTCACCGCGCAGAATTTTGTATTGATAAGCTTTACGCACCGGGAAGTACCACCGGCCGTTTAGGTTTGTTGGAGTTTCGCGGCTTTGAAATGCCACCACACAGTCGCATGGCATTGGTCCAAGTCTTGTTGATTCGGAGCCTAGTGGCGCGTTTTTGGAATGAGCCCTATAAAAAGCCCTTGGTGCGCTGGGGAACCTCGCTACACGACAAATTTATGATGCCCCATTATTTGTGGCAGGACATCAATGAAGTGGTTGCTGATTTACAGTCCCATGGCTATCCTTTTAAAGCCGAGTGGTTACTGCCTTTTGAAGAATTTCGTTTCCCCCATTATGGTCGGGTTAAGCTCGAAGAAATGGAAATTGAATTGCGCTGGGCAGTAGAGCCTTGGAATGTCTTGGGTGAGGAAATTGCTAGCTTCGGTACGGCGCGCTATGTGGATTCCTCGGTAGAGCGTCTGCAAGTGAAAGTGACAGGCTTAAGTGATGGTCGTTATGTTCTGGCCTGCAATGGCCGGCGGGTACCCTTGTCGAACACTAGCAAACACGGTGAGTACGTTGCTGGTGTTCGCTACCGTGCTTGGGCGCCGCCATCGGCCCTGCACCCAACCATTGGCGTACACACGCCACTAATTTTTGATTTAATTGATACTTGGAATGGTCGTTCCGTGGGCGGTTGTAGTTATCATGTCTCCCACCCCGGTGGCAGAACCTACCAAACATTCCCGGTCAATGCCTTTGAAGCCGAGTCACGGCGTGGCAATCGTTTTGGCACGTTAGCTCACACCCCCGGGCCTTACACGCCTCGTCCGGATCTCGATGCTGTGCGGGAATTCTTTCCCGAACCGCCACGGCCGATGGTGCCGCCGCGTGAGGAGTCGCCGGGGGAGTATCCTCATACTCTGGATTTGCGCCGGAGCCCAAACTGGATCGCTTGAGAATTTATTAGACGGACGCCTTCGCGAGTGTCATCGTCGGGATGTGGTATGCCCTGTAATGCCAGAAAATGGCAGTATGGGGTGTTTGTCCATTTTGGTGATAAGCTCGCCGCGGCTAGAGTGAGGAAGGAATGTCCAAAAAATTTGATTATGTAACAAGCCAGCGCGAAGACGTCGATGCGATACCGCTCAAATGGCAGAGCACGGTGCAAAGGGTGATGAAGTACTACACTCGGTTAAATGTTTGGGTGTACAAAAATACCTCTGGCCGCTTAATGCGTAATTTCCCCGGTGGCTACCCTATTTGTATTGTCGGTATGAAGGGGAAAAGATCAGGCAAGCGCCGTGAGATAGCGCTTATCCATCTGCCCTGGGGTGATAAGAAATTATTAGTGGCTTCCCAAGGCGGCATGGAAAATCATCCGCTGTGGTATTTTAATATTTGTGCCAATCCGCAAATTGATATTATGGTTGGCGGCGATACACAATGCTATCTTGCAGAGTTGGCAAGCCCAGAACAAAAGTGTGAACTGTGGCCACACCTGCTCAGCTTGTATCCGGATTTTGATAGTTATCAGGCGCGTACCGATCGGGATATTCCGGTTTTTATTTGTGAGCCCCAATAATATAAGCCTCTCATTTTAGCCTTAAATAATAACAGGACGGTCTATGACGGACGATACCTTAGCTCTTGTGCAGCAGCGCAAGCTGGCCTTGCACGGCATCATAATATTGTTTTTAGGTTTGCTGGCTGGGATTGGATTTTCAATTGCGGCGGCCACGCTGGGTAGCGACTCACCCGCTTATGGCAGCTGGCGATTTGCCCATATGGAGGGGATACTTAACGGCTTATTAATATTGGCCATTGCTGGTGTGTGGTTACGGTTTAATGTGTCTGGCCGATTGATGACGGTGGCGCGCTGGATGTTGGTGCTTGGGTGTTATGCTAATATTATCGGACCTTTGATTAATGCGGTTTTTATTGGCAAGCGATTACTAGCTCCGGAGACTGCTCTGGAGGCTTTTGTGGTGTATGGGTTTTATATCCCCGGAACACTCCCGCTGTTAGTACTGCCGGTATTTATCTGGAATTTATATAAGGCTGCCCAGCAGAAATAAGCCCGAATAAATTTTGGGCCTAATTTGCCGCGGCCTCTAGGTAGCGATTAAAACTGCGTGCAGTGAATTCCCTGCGAGCTTTCAATGGTACTTACACACTCATTGCAATGGTTGCAGCGACTGACAAACTCGCTATTGGCCAAAGCAAGCTTGGCTAGCGCGGGATCGGCGAGCAAGCTGCGGCCCAGTTGAATGAAATCGAAGCCCTCCGCCATTAGGCGATTAAAGCTGGTATTACTGCTGGCACCGCCGACGTAAATCATTTTGCAATTCACGGCCTCGCGAATCCGCTTAGCTTGTTTGAGAAAATACAGTTCTTCATAGGGGTAATTCTTAAACATCGACTTGCCAGCAAGTCGCAGAATTAAACGCATCAACCAACTTTTTTCAGTTTTCAGCATACTCGGCAATATATTGCCGCCGCGGAACATAATCATCGGATTCATGGAGCTGGTGCCGCCGCTGGTGATAATGCCGTCAATACCGCCCTGATCTAACAATTTGCTTATTTCTATGGCGTCATCATAATGCAGGCCACCGCGCACACCTTCGGTCATGCTGATTTTTCCCAGCAACGGATAGTCCTCCCCCACCGCTTTGCGAACTGCAGCGAGTACCCGCAGTGGTAGGCGCATGCGATTTTCTAGGCTGCCACCGTATTGGTCTTTGCGTTTATTGGTTTTGGGGCTCATAAACTGGCATAGGCCGTAGCCGTGACCAAAATGAATTTCCAGCGCGTCAAAGCCCACCGACTTCATAAACACCGCCGCCTTGTAATAACTCTCTACCAGATCATCAATATCGGCCAAGCTCATGGCGTCACTGAAAAACATACCCTGAGGTAAACCTAGGCCGTTGAGCGCAAAGCTCGGTCCAAGTGGGCGGCGACGACTTAATTGGCGGTTTTTTGAGAAGCCGCCGCAATGACCCATCTGTCCAGAAACATTCGTGCCACGAGCGTGTAAATTGGCAATCAGATCGCTCAGCTGTGGGCGAATTCCCTCCTGCATATACATCATGTTTTCATTGAGGCGACCATTATTCTCCACCGCGCAATAGCCTAAGGTCGTCATGGCGATGCCACCATCGGCAAGCTCGCCATGAAAGCGCTTGAGGGCGTCGCTTGGAACGCCATTTGGCGTCATATTTTCGAAGGTGCCCGCTTTAATAAAGCGATTTTTCAGAGTCATGCCGTTGATGACGGCAGGGGAAAAACAGGAGGGTATGGTGTTGTCTGTGGCGATAGTCTTGAGCATTATCATTATTCTTACTGAAGCATTTATGTAGTTAGGTTACATATCATTCGCGGGGCGATCAAGTTAAACTGTAAGCGACAGCCAAACTGTGTGATCAAAAATATAATAAGTTGTATTAAGGAAGTGCCAACTGATGGCAGTTGTTCAGCCCGTGCCAAGAAAGACTCAGTCGCAACGTCGTCAAGAAACTCAAAAGCTGGTGCTAAATAGAGCTACTCGTCTGTTTGCCGACAAGGGTTTTTCTGCCACCTCCTTAGAGGATATCGCCGCGGATATGGGCCTGACTATAAGGCCTATTTATCATTATTTTGGTAATAAAATACAGCTGTTTGAGGCGGTGGCGGAGTCCCAAGAAAGCATCCTGTTAGAGGACTTACTGGCCTTGAATCCAGACTCGCCAAAAATACTCTATGAGGCCTGGGATTGTTTTGTTGACTGCTGCAAGTTGCCCGGCTTTGTGCAAATTGTATTAGTGGATTCGCCTCATGTTTTGGGTCGAGAACGCATGGCAAATACAGCGGTGGTGAAGCAAATTCGAACAATGTTGGTATTGAGTAAAAGTTGGCGAGAATATTTGAGCGCCCCCTCGGCTTTGGATCAGGAATTTGCCGCGCGAATGTTGCTGGGCGCGCTCACCGAAGCCGCTTTGCTGGTGGGAGCCAATCCCAACTACGACAGTAGTGCGATGATCAAGCGAGTGTTTTCATTTTTTGATTAGCCTTAGCCGCGATCAATTCTCTGTTCTGCCGTCATTATAAATGTTCCTAAGCGCCACTGCGGCGTCCTCACTGCTGGTCTTTGCGGTCAATGCTGGCATACACGCCATGACTGCCATCAGTGTTGATGAGAAGTACTTGATAGGCTTGAAAGCGGTCACCCATTTCCATGCCGGGACTGCCAACGGGCATATTGGGTACGGCTAAGCCGCGAGCGTGCTCTGGCGGGTTGGCCAGAAACTGTTTAATGATACGCGCCGGGATGTGGCCTTCAAAGACATAGCCTGCGCTGGACAGGGCGGTGTGGCAAGACTGCTGGGCGGGAGCAATACCCAATTCGGCTTTGATTTCTGCGAGCCGATTGCTGTTCTGTACGTTGGTCTGTAAGCCCTGAGTATTGAGGTGCTCGACCCATTTGCCGCAGCAGCCACAGCTGGGACTTTTGTAGACTTTCAGCTCCTGCTGGACGTTATCCTCGCTGGCGAGCGTAGCTGGACTGATCAGCGCCGCCAGCATGGCTAGGGCTAAAGTAAGGGTTGAGGCAATAATGCGGAAGTATTTTGGTTGATAAGCAATGGTCATAGTGGTCTCGTTATTCCCTGTTTTGAAAATAGCTGCAGGACTATATTGTTGTGGTAGCTGCGCTTTAGGCAAGCGGCTTTTTTCTGAGCTTTAATTGCTGACTTCAATCAGGCGGTAGCTGACTTGGCCCGCTTGCTTGTCCTTAATTATTTGCCAGTGACTGGGCAGTAGTGGCAGCGCTTCATCGCGGCCGGTCTCTATATAAATCAATGTACCTGAATTCAAGTTCTTAGCGGCCAATATTTCAATCAGTGGCGCGAGTAAATCTTTGCGAAACGGTGGGTCGAGAAAAATCACCTCATGATCAATAGTGTGACTCTCAATAAATGCTTCTGCAGTCTGGCAGTGCACGCCCCGTGTATCGCTGCCAAGTATGCTGAGGTGGTGGCGAATTTGCTGGCAGCTGCGGGACTCGGTATCGACAAAATCACAGTGGGCGGCATAACGCGACAAGGCCTCAAGGCCAAGTGCGCCGGAGCCGGCAAATAAATCCAGGCAGCGAGCGCCGTGAATGTGAGGGCTAAGCCAGTTAAACAGGGTTTCCCGAATTCTGTCGCTGGTGGGGCGCAGGCCTTCGGCATCCTGGAAGTGCAGCTTACGGCTGCGCCACTGGCCACCGATAATTCTCAGGCTGCCCGTTTGGTGATTGTCGCCCGTCGAGCCTTGTGGTGTTTTGCGCATAGGGATTCCGGTGCCAGTTACTCAGAGAAATGGTAGGATAAGGCTTTTATTTTTGCTGTAAACCTTACCCCGGAATTTAAATACCCGCATGACAGATAACTCTAGTCCATCCGACATCGAATCCGAGCTGAAAAAGAAGGGTTTATTTACCCGTTTTAAAGAGTCTTTTGTCGGCACAGAAGAAGATCAGGCCGCGTTGGCAGCGGCTGAAGGCTTTATCGACGATAAAGAAATTGCACCCTGGCAGCATCTGGAGTTAACACCAGAAGAGCAAGCTTCCCTGCTGGTGCGTTTTCGCGAAGGCCTGAGCAAGACCGGCGCCCAACTTGGCGAGGGCATGGCCAATCTGTTTCTGGGCCGTAAAGAAATTGATGACGAACTCCTTGAGGAAATTGAGACTCATCTGCTGATGGCCGATGTGGGCGTGGATGCCACTCAGGAAATTATCGGCAATTTAACCCAGCGGGTTTCGCGGAAAGAATTGGATAATCCGGAAACGCTCTACGTGGCCTTGCAGGAAGAGCTGGCGACCTTATTGGCCCCGGCTGAACAAGAACTGATTATTCCGCACAGTGACAAGCCCTATGTGATTTTGATGGTGGGTGTGAATGGTGTGGGTAAAACCACCACTATTGGCAAGCTGGCCAAACAGTTTCAGGCTGGCGGTCGCTCAGTCATGCTGGCCGCGGGCGATACCTTTCGCGCCGCCGCGGTGGAGCAATTACAGGTTTGGGGTGAGCGCAATGATGTTCCCGTCATTGCCCAGCACACCGGTGCCGACAGTGCCTCGGTACTGTTTGACGCCCTGCAAGCGGCTACCGCGCGCAAGTTTGATATCTTGATCGCAGATACCGCTGGGCGTCTGCACAATAAAGACAATTTGATGGAAGAGCTCAAAAAAGTGGTGAGGGTACTGAAGAAGCTCGACCCCGAGGCGCCCCACGAAGTCATGCTGGTGCTGGATGCCGGCACTGGCCAGAATGCCCTCTCTCAGGCCAAGCACTTTCAGCAGGCGGTGGGTGTCAGTGGCTTGACTCTGACCAAACTGGACGGCACTGCCAAGGGTGGTATTGTCTTTGCTATTAGTAAGCAGCTGGCTATTCCCATACGCTTTATTGGCGTGGGTGAGGGAATTCTTGATTTACGGCCTTTCCGCGCAATTGAATTTGTCGGCGCATTATTTGGGTGGCAGCAAAAACAATGATCCAGTTTGATCAAGTCAGCAAACGCTACGAAGGGGGTTATGAAGCACTCACTAAGGTGAACTTCCACATTCCTCGCGGCGAAATGCGCTTTTTAACCGGCCACAGCGGCGCGGGCAAAAGCACCTTGCTGAAATTGATTATGGTGATGGAGCGGGCAACATCGGGGCAGGTCATCGTCAATGGTCGAAATCTGGGTAAATTGGCGGTTCGCCACATTCCTGAAATGCGCCGCGAAGTCGGTGTGGTGTTTCAGAACCACCAGCTACTGTTTGATCGAACGGTTTTCGACAACGTCGCTCTACCACTGATTATTGCGGGTTATGGCCATCGCGATGTGGGGCGCCGGGTGCGCGCTGCGCTGGACAAGGTTGGCTTGTTGGATAAAGAGCGTAAAAATCCGGTCGCGCTGTCTGGCGGTGAGCAGCAGCGGGTGGGTATTGCTCGGGCGGTGGTCAATAAGCCCGCGCTGCTGCTGGCTGATGAGCCGACCGGTAACCTCGATCCGCAGTTGTCGGCGGAAATTATGCATTTATTCGAACAATTCAAGCAGGTCGGGGTGACGGTATTGATCGCCAGTCACGACCTCGCCCTGATCGCCCGTATGCCCTATCGTCTGCTTACTCTGCGTAATGGTCAGTTGGTCACCGTAGGAGGTCATGACGATGGCCCAGAATAAGATGAACAAGCGTCGCCTGGGGCAATTGCAGTCACCGCCA
>JBLHPB010000109.1:0-9180 GCA_047624025.1 Zhongshania sp. | reverse complement strand
CATGGGAGAAAATCTCCGGCATTACTTATATTGCCCCCCGTGGGGCAAAACGTAACTGATGACAAGCGGACAGCAATAGTATGACTTCGCTGTGGCTGAATACACCAGATAATAGCTGTATTTTTTTGGCAGCCGCCGCGCCAGTCAAACTGAGGATATATATATACGAGAATCACTAACAAATCGGCACCGCGATCTGCAGTTAACATCGATTTATCATGCTGATCTAACACCGCAAAAACGTGCGCCAAATTCCCACAAGACGAACATCTGGGTGATGCGTCCGCGCTGCGCACCTTCTCCAATTTAGCGTGGCAGATCGAGCAACTCTACTGGCTCCCGACGATCATTGTTGCAGTCACTTTTTGTAGCTTAGGATGCATCATACTCAGAGCTCATAAAATCTGGCTAATACTAAAAATTCACAAATACGAAAATCAGCTAAGTCGCTAAAATACAGAATTTACGATACTGGTATTTTTGTACTGGATACGTATCATTAAACCAGTAAAATGTAATCGTTTACAATTATATTGAAAAACGTTACATTTTGATCCCATTAAGCTGCGCCATTCCCCGGCTTTAAGCAAGATCGCGATAATAAATAATGGGCTCCACACAACTACCAAATACTTAAAAAAGTGTTTTTAACAATTAACTGGAAGTCAAAAGCGCGTTAAGTACGGCCCTTCTCGCCGCCCCATGTCAGGAACATTTAATATAGTGATCCAGACTGCCTAGATTAGGATATTGAAGAAATCAATAGAATCGCCAATAACGAAAGAACACTGTGTTAATCATTACATTTACAACATAGTCACTACAAATTAAAGGAACAAGGTATTGTGAAAATAAGAATGGGGATGGTCGGCGGCGGCGAAGGTGCCTTCATCGGTGCTGTACACCGCATGGCCGCCGCCTTAGACGGCGAGATAGAACTGGTCTGCGGCGCCTTTAGCAGCAATGCTGAACGTGCACGCCGCTCTGGGGGTGCGCTGCACCTCGCCGCTGACCGTGTCTATACCGACTATAAGGCCATGATGAAAGCAGAGGCCGCGCTGCCTGCTACGCAGCGCATGCAGTTTGTCGCCATTGTTACACCCAACCATTTGCACTTTCCGGTCGCCGAAGCTGCGTTGCGCGGGGGCTTTCATGTGATGTCAGACAAACCCGCAACGTTTAATTTAGACGAAGCACTTAAACTACGTGAGATCCTCAGTGAAACCGGCCTGTTTTACGGCCTCAGCCACGCCTACACTGGCTATCCGCTGGTGAAAGAGGCGCGGCTACGCGTGGCGGCGGGGGATCTCGGCGCAATTCGTAAAGTTGTGGTGGAATATCCCCAAGGCTGGCTAGCGGACCGCCAAGAAAATGCCGACAATAAACAGGCCGCTTGGCGCCTAGATCCTGCGCAAGCAGGCATCAGCAGCTGCATAGGTGACATTGGTGTACACGCGGCCAACCTTGCCGAATACATAAGCGGCCACTATATCAGCGCAATTTGCGCCGACCTCAGCGCTATTGTCGAAGGACGTAACCTCGACGATGACGGTTCCATCTTGCTCAAGTTTGAGAATGGCGCCAAGGGCGTCTTGATGGCAAGCCAAGTGAGTGTTGGTGAAGAAAATGCACTTAAAATCCGCGTCTACGGCGAAAAGGGCGGTTTGGAATGGAGCCAACAAGAGCCCAACACCCTGTGGCTAAAGTGGCCAGATCGGCCGACAGAGATGTTACGAACCGGCGCTGATTACCTGAGCACACTGGCAGCAGTAAATACCCGCACCCCGAGCGGTCATCCTGAAGGTTATTTGGAAGCCTTTGCCAATATCTATATGGCCTTTATCGGCCAGATCCGCGCCGCAGAAAATGGCACAGCGCTTGATGAGCGCAGTGCCGATTGCCCTGGCATAAGGGAGGCGGTGCGCGGCATGAGCTTTATTGAAAACGCCGTCTACGCCAGTGCCAGCCAGGTGAAATGGCACAAGCTACCCAACTACTAATTAGCCGCTACGATTGAGATATCAATATGTCGAAAATGAAGGGGCCAGCAATTTTTCTCGCCCAGTTTGCCGGTCCAGAAGCGCCGTTTAATACGCTCGCCAACATCACCAAATGGGCGAGTGATCTCGGCTATAAAGGTGTCCAGATCCCCACGTGGGAGATTGGTTTAATAGATCTCGCCAAAGCGGCTGAGAGCAAGGAATACTGTGACGGGCTGCGCGCGATTTGTGCGGAAAATGGTGTCCAGATCACTGAACTGTCTACCCATTTACAAGGCCAGTTAGTGGCAACCCACCCAGCTTACGATGAGCAGTTTGACGGATTTGCCCCAGTGCATGTACGCGGCAATCCCAAAGCTCGCCAAGAATGGGCTGTTGAGCAATTAATGCTCGCCGCCAAGGCCAGTAAAAATTTAGGTCTAACAGCACACGCCACTTTTTCTGGCGCCCTACTCTGGCACACCATGTACCCGTGGCCCCAGCGACCCAAGGGTTTGGTTGAAACAGGCTTTAAAGAACTTGCCAAGCGCTGGCTGCCTATTCTTAAGGCATTTGACGCTGCCGGTGTAGACCTGTGTTATGAGCTTCACCCGGGTGAAGATTTGCACGATGGCGTGACCTTTGAACGCTTTTTGGAAGCGACGGGCAACCATCCTCGCTGCCATATTCTTTACGACCCCAGCCACTTCGTATTACAACAACTGGACTATATTCAGTTCATTGATTACTACCACGACCGCATCAAGATGTTTCATGTCAAAGATGCCGAGTTCAATCCCAATGGCCGCAGCGGTATTTATGGTGGCTACCAAGAGTGGAAAGATCGTCCCGGTCGCTTCCGGTCGCTGGGGGATGGCCAAGTCGATTTCAACGGTATTTTTAGTCAGTTCGCCAAATATAATTTCGATGGCTGGGCGGTATTGGAATGGGAGTGCTGCCTCAAGCATCCTGAAGATGGCGCCTGCGAAGGTGTGGATTTCATTAATCATCACATTATTCGCACCACCGACAAAGCCTTTGACGACTTCGCTGGTGGCGCTCATAACGAAGCCGCCAATTTAAGAATATTAGGGCTGGACTAAGGCAATGCTCAATAAACCCTATTTAAGCTCCGTAGTAAGAGCCAGCAAAACGTGCAGCTTTTATCTGCAGCTACCGCTAACAAAACATACGCTATCATTGAATTTACCTGCAGCGGTGTCGACATACCTGATGTCGCTGAAATTTGGCAACTGCTGCGCCAAGATTCCCTGAGCGCGACGGTGATCAGTTTTTAAATATTACCGAATAAGGAAATTAGATTACTAATGGAAGCGAACGTATGAATAACGCACACATAGACCGCCGCCGCCTATACCTCATAGGCAATCTGTCCATTTTTATGATTGGCTTGGGTTTTGCCGTACGCGCCAATATTGCTGGCTATCTGCAGAGCGAAATTTTTAATTTTATTGACCTTGCCAATTCTGCAGCGATGGTTGGCGAGGCACTCGGGGCAACCTTTACCGGCTTTGCACTCACGCTACTGTTTGGCAGCGCACTCGTCGACCTTATCGGCATGAAGCGCATGCTAATGCTATCAGCGCTCGGCTACGTCGCGGGCGCCCTCGGTCTAATGGCGGCGGCCTACGACCCCCAAGGCGACAGCGTGCACGCCATTGTATTAATTAGTTTACTACTGACCGGCCTCGGTTGGGGCGCCGTAGAGGCGGCATCTAACCCCATGGTTGCCGCACTGTACCCAGAAGAGAAAACCCACCGACTAAATATTCTGCATTCTTGGTGGCCCGCCGGTATCGTAGTAGGTGGCTTACTGGGTGTAATGATTAGCGCCACAGGTCTACCATGGGAACTTAATATGGTGGTACTTATGCTGCCGTCGCTGGTGTTGGCATGGATGGTTTCCGGTGCCGAGTTCCCTGTTACTGAGCGAGTGGCAAATGGTGTCAGTTATCGTGAAATGTTTGTCGAGCTACTGCGTCGCCCCATGTTTTGGGTTTTTTGGGGCTGCATGTTCCTCACATCTGCAGCAGAACTCGCACCGGGTCAGTGGGTAAACATCGCACTGTCTAATATTGTCGGTATGCAGGGTATTCTATTACTTGTGTATGTTAGCGCCTTAATGTTCGTGATGCGTCACTTTGCTGGGCCAATCGCCAAACGTATTTCCGCGGTAGGTTTGATGTTTGTTTCCTGCCTGTTTGCGGGACTTGGGCTTTACTTGCTGAGTTTAGCAACATCGCCAGTACTGGCATTTGCAGCAGCCACAGTATGGGGTGTTGGCGTGTGCTATTTGTGGCCGACCATGTTAGCCATTTCCTCAGAACGTTTTCCCCGCGGTGGCGCCATGGCAATGGGTTTAATGGGCTTTGCCGGTGGTATGTCGATTCAGTTTGTACTGCCCCATATGGGCGGAATTTTCGATGCGGCTAAAGCCAGTGCTGCCGGTGGTGCAGATAAATTAGCTGATCTTTCACCCGAAGCAATGACTGAAGTGGTACGTTATGCCTCGGTAGAATCCTTCCAGTCCGTCGCCTTTGTACCGCTGCTACTATTACCGATTTTTGGCATAATCTGGCTGGTTGATCGTAAAAATATGCACACGAAAATACCACAAGCTGTCTCAGATAATTCATGATTAAAGACATATCTGATAACACCTTACCATTGAGCTTTAGCACGCATGAAACATATTGCTTGATTGGCATCCAATACTGAGCCATTAAGTACCCGTATTTACATCGAATTTTGACCTACGTTTAGCACTTCCCCGCAGGACGACTGCGGGGGAATTTAAGGGTGATAGACGTGGCATTATTCAAGGTGATTCGACGCTGGCATTTCCGCGAGGGAAAGCCGATCAGGGCCATTGCCAGACGTATAGGCTTACCCCGTAACACTGTTCATAAATAGCTCGCTCGCCAAGGGATTGAGGCAGCCTAACCAGCTTATAAAAGCCCAAAAATATTGATGATTGCGGAGAAATGCTAAATAGCTGGCTACTTCGAGAATCTTGGCGCCATGCAAACAACACGCACAGGGAAGCGACTTTATCGAGCTCTGGTTTTCATTGGCTATACAGGCTCATACAATCGAGTTGCCGCCTTCGGCCGCTAGTGAAGGCAAGTCTGGGACGAGTCTAGGAGACTCTCCGCGAGGTATGTCTATGCACCCCGGTAGTTCACCTTAGGCGAGGCCTTGCAGTTTGATTGCTGGGAAGATTAGGTCAGGATTAATGGCGTCCGCACCAAACTGCAGGTAGCGCATTTTAAGCTTTGCTACAGTTGTACCGTCTTCCTGCCGCCCTACCTCACTCTGTCAGACAGAATGTTGTATAAAAACTAAGGATTTAGAATCGTCATAAATACGGTACTAGACAGCTTATCCCTGGTGCAACGCTGCACCATATAAAGCCGTCAGGGCTTTCCGCCACCAACCCAATAAATCGCATTTAAGATCAGCTGCTGATAACGCACATCCTGATAAACTGCTTTGGTATGTCCGGGCGCAGCATAAACAACACGTCCTTTCCCCACTGAATGAGACCATACCAGCGGATGGTCAGCACCCATTGCCCAAAAATTTGGATCGTAGGTATTTTCATCAATGGTCAGCAGTACGAGACTGTCATTAGTTCTAACACTGCTTTCAAAGCTGTACCACTCATCAACCATAGACCATCGCGCTGGCAAGCCGTCGATAACAGGGTGTTTACTGTTTTCAGTATTAAGCGTGGCTCTCTGAATTTGCGGCCACAGCGGATGCATCGTAAATTGACTGCGAAGGACCTTATTCACATACCAAGGCCATGCTTTATGAGAACCGTCACCAGCCCCGTGAATACCTAAATAGCCACCGCCACTATTAATGTATTCCTCAAAATCCCGCTGCTGATCACTGCTTAAAGCTGGCCCTGTAACATTATTCCAAACCACCAGATCAAACTGAGCGAGCTGAATCGCGTTAAAGGCTGCACCATTCTCAGTAAAAGCTATTGCCCACTGCTGCTCAGCGGCCATAGTTGCCAATAGCTCATTGGCGGCAGGAATCCCGTCGTGGTGACGAAAGCCATTGGTCTTTGAAAAGACCAACACTGTAAAACGGCGCTCATCCAGTTTAAATACTGGCTGGATTGAATCAAAAACCGGATCAGCAAACATCTGTGGCTGTTCACGCTTAAAGTCAGTAACGAAATCACCAACAAAGAGTCCTGCGCCAACAGTAAGTAGTACTATAACCAGCAAGATTATTTTTTTATTTTTGCTCATGTCAACTTAACCAACGAGTCTTTCTTTAATGAAGACATTACTAGTCGCGAAATCAGTAACATCATCAATCCCATCCAGAACAACAATGGCTCATAAGGATCGACCCCACGCAACCAACCCATTGCCCGCAGGAAGTTACAATCAGTACCTATTGAGTACAGACAATTCACAGAAGACCACATGCTTTCACCATTTTGCTTGCTAACAAAATGATACACCAAGGCCCACCAAAAAAAGCTAAGCACGGTTAATAGCGCGCCAATACCCGTGAAAATATTGAGCATTGATTTTGTTTTCATACTAAATATTTCCTGCCTGTAATTGCTTAACGGCGTAATCCACTGCCCGAGCAGTTAACGCCATATAGGTGATTGATGGATTAACACAAGAAGACGATGTCATGCATGCGCCGTCGGTAATAAACAAATTATTCACGTCATGCGTCTGATTCCAGCGATTAAGAACTGACTCAGCGGGGTTATCGCCCATCCGCGCCGTTCCCATTTCGTGAATGGCGCTACCTGGCGCGGCGCCACTGTCAAAGGTGCTGACATTAATTGCCCCCGCAGCATTCAACATTTGCTGAGCTTGGGCCATCATATCTTTACTCATCTTTTTTTCGTTGGCGCCATAAACGCTGTCGAAACTAACTTGCGGGATACCAAAACGGTCTTTCTTGTGTTGGTCTAACATGACGCGGCTATGCATATTTGGCAGGTGCTCTCCAAAGCCACTAAGATAGGCTATCCATGGCCCCGGCGCGCGCATTGCCTGCTTAAAGCGCGGGCCAAACCCCTTAATTTGGGTAGACATGGATTTCCAGTCCATACGGCTTGCGCCACCTTGATAACCATAACCCCTAACAAAATCTACATCAGTACCTTGCTCGTTCAGATTTCTAAAGCGAGGAATATAGGTACCATTAGGTCGATTGCCGATAGTATATTTATCAAGATAGCCCGGCATAATTCCATGAGCACCAAAGCCCGACGTATGATCCATTAGATAACGACCCAGCACACCACTACTATTGGCCAATCCCTCGGGGAAATCTTCTGAACGGGAATTAAGTAGTATCTGGGTACTGGCGATAGTAGAAGCACAAAGAAAGACCAGCTTGGCCTGATACGTTGTTTTTGACTGATTATTGGCGTCGATCACTCGGACCCCTGAAACCTTTTTGGTTTCAGGATCATAATCCAAACCCTCAACAACACTATTTGTGCGAATAGTAAGATTGCCGGTTTTTTCAGCTGCGGGCAGGGTTGAGCTCTGACTGCTGAAATAAGCCCCTACCGAGCAACCTCGCTGGCACGGGCCGCAGTAGTGACAAGCACCGCGATTATTCTTAGCCTCGGTTTGAACTGCACAGCGTCCAATGGTCATTTTCCGCTCAGAGAATTTTTCTTCAATACATTGTTTTATCTTTTTTTCGACAATATTCATCGACATTGGCGGCTGAAATTCACCGTCAGGTAAGTGTGCTAAGCCTAACTTTTCACCACTGACGCCTACAAATTTTTCAACATAAGAATACCAAGGTGCTATATCTTTATACCGAATTGGCCAGTCGATTCCATGACCATCTTTTTTATTGGCTTCAAAATCTAAATCACTCCAGCGATAGACCTGTCTACCCCATAGTAATGAACGCCCCCCTAATACATTGGCTCGCCCCCACTCGAAGGGTTTATCTTTGTCGTAAACGTAAGGATTTTCCTTGTCGTTATTAAAAAATTTACGGGTGGTCTCATCAAAAGCATAACTTTTACTTTGAATTGGGTATTCTTCCGTGTACAAGGTCCGTAATGGCTTTCCGGCAAATGGAATTTTCCAGGGCGGCAGGTGCTCAGACTTATAGTCGGCACCATGCTGCACCGGCGCGCCGCGCTCTAGTAGCAATACCGTCAGACCTTTCTCAGTAAGCTCCTTTGCAGCCCACCCACCCGAAATACCAGACCCCACCACAATGGCATCAAAATTATTTTTACCGCTCATGCCACACGCCCTCTATTCATTGACTGCAATTGAATACCGATCCTTAACTATGATGACCACTGCCTTCCCACATCAACGAGGTCAATATCACCGTAACGCATTGGCATTGGATTATATTTGAGTTCTTCGGTCGCACCCTGTTCCGATGAGTAATACCCCAATACTGTCAGCTCTTTTAATTTCACAAAGAATGGTTTGTCCTCATCCTCGTCTTTACTGAGTGGATTTTTAGATTTTACCGGTGTATAAGCTTCACTATCGTGCTCAGCATACTCAAGCGCCTTGATCTTTTGCTGCGATGTTGCGTTAAGAAAGTCCGCTTTATATTGCTTGTTACAAAAAACATTCAGTAGCGACAGTCCGTCAAAATAAATTTTGCGTTCACGATCGGTATACCAATCAGACACCATTAATTCAATAAAATGAGGCACACCCGCATCTATAGCCCCTGGTGTATCAGTGCGCGGTATAATCATCTCAGCCAGCACTACCGTCATTTTCTTTTGGCTAACAGAAAGTCGCGGTGTGACAATATCAACACGGCCATCAACTCCGTTTAGAAACGCATTAACCACAGATGCTGAGCTCATACCGCCTAATAAAATAGCAGCATTTTTTAATAATTCTCTTCGGTTCATAACATCTCCTCACACTGATATTTAATGTGTTTAACTGGTTTATGGCCTTTATTTATATGCTGATCTTATTAGCAGATCGGACTTTAGAAATGGCCCTCTCAATAGCGGGCCAAACACACTTCATTTATTTTCTTTAACGACCTTTATAATAACCACCTTCAATCCCCGGTAGAAAAGGTAAATCACTGCCATAAGTGCCACTATTCCCAACAACGCTAAAACACCCAACTTCACTAGAATTGGGCCGTATCCAGCCTTGTCTGAACTAGTCGATCG
>JBLHPB010000108.1:0-9608 GCA_047624025.1 Zhongshania sp. | reverse complement strand
GCCAAAAACCATTCCTAGCAAACGGTCTGTACCACTCAAACCGGTGCGCTTCACTACCACCGCAATAAAGTGGGTTAGCAGGCTACCGGCCAACAGGGTAGCGCCAAACAACAGAACATAGGCAAGTATTTCGCGCAGATAGACCTTATCGACGAGATTTTCAAGCAGGGACATCGCTTGAGGATGGAAGGCAATCGAAACAAAAAATGCGACAGTCCAGGATAATAGCGACAAGGCTTCTTTGACAAACCCACGAATTAAACTGATCAGCGCTGACATCACCACTACGCCGACAATCAGCCAGTCCACCCAAATATAAGTACTTAGCAAACTAATCTGCTCCCGCAGAATTTCAAGATGCGAATTCTAACAAGCTGGGGCGCTTAGCCCAAGCAGCATATGAATTAATATGCCTAAGGTTCAAAACGGTTCACCATAGACTTGACCTGGAAACGCTTATTAATAGCCGCTTGCTGCGACTGAGCCTGTTTTTCACTTAAAACCGGCCCGACTAAAACCCGGTGCAGGGTTTTGCCGTTTCTCGAAACTGGGTCAATAAAGGCTTTATAGTCTGAGGCCTGCAAGGATTTCTTAAGTGCCTTAGCATTATCGCTATTGCCAAACACCCCGACTTGAATCACCCAGCCTACAGGTAAACCATTGCTATCCAGGCCTGGCTTCTGGGGCCTTGTAGCCACTTCCACAGCCTTGGGTGCGGGCTTTACAGCTTTAGGTTTAGGTTTAGGGTCTGGCTTAAGTGCTGGCGTTGGCGCTGCCGTTATTTCAGCAGGCAGCGGCTGGGGTGGTACCAGCACGGTATCGGCTGGAACAATATCCTCGGGCTTCTGGGGCTCCATGGCAATAATCGGAACAATTTCTGGCGCCATAGGAATTTGACTATGACGATCAATTTTCAATGCCGCCGGACCAGTGAATAGCAGCGACCACAAAATCACCCCACCACAGAGCAGTACCAAAGCGCCTATCAATCGTTGTCTCATCAAAATTTCAGTCCCTAGCTACCTGTCGGCAACGCTTCTGGTGATTCGAATACTCTTGGCAAAGCTTCAGACACAGTAAAAAAAGAACCAAAAATGACTAATCTGTCACCACTACTAAGTTGAGCCAAAGCTTGGGTGATATTTTCATCAACTGTGCCGCCCACTGCAAGCGCCCTCAGACCTTGGGATGCCAGCAAATTGGCGACATCTGCGGCTTTGGCAGCACGTGGATTAGTCGGCAAATCAGCAAGCAACCAGCCCGAAAAACAGTCACTTAACTCTGAAATCATAGTGGCAATTGCCTTGTCGGCCATCACCGCAAACACGCACAGGGTTCGCCCACTCACCGAGTTCTGCCGTAAATGTTCCCGCAGTGTAACAACTGCGGCCGGGTTATGGGCAACATCCATCACAATATCTACCCCGGTAACCATGTTGTGCTGACACCGACCGGTCACCTCGGCCTGATTTAAGCCCTCGCGAATAGCTGATTCTCCAACTGCTAGGCTTAGACATTGCAAGGCTTGTAAAACCGTTGCGGCATTATCCAGCAATAATTTAGGCATGGGTAACTGTCGATACGCGCATGGCGAGCCGTTCAGGTCGACACCGTGCCAGTCCCAAGTGTCACCATGAGGTGCAAAGGAAAAGCTCTGCTCCCGGCACAATACACGGCAGCCAAGCTGATTAGCATAGCTTAACAGAGACTGCGGCGGAGACAGATCACCAATGACTGCGGGCCTGCCCTGGCGAAAGATGCCGGCTTTTTCAATCCCAATGACTTCTCTGTCAGAGCCTAACCAAGCTTCATGATCCAGCGCTATCGAGCTGACAATGGCGACATCGGCATCAATAATATTGACCGCATCCAGACGCCCACCCAAACCCACTTCCAGCACCACCACATCCAGAGCCGCCGCTTGAAATAAACACAGGGCTGCCAAGGTCGTAAATTCAAAATAAGTCAGTGAAATATCACCGCGAGCGCGGTCAACCTCAGCCAAGGCCTGGCAAAGAGCGGTATCGCTAACCGTTTCGCCAGCAATCACTATCCGCTCATTAAATCGTAGCAAATGCGGCGAGGTATAAGACCCTACTCGATAACCCTGAGCAGCTAGAATGGCGCCGAGAATCGCCACGCAACTGCCCTTGCCATTGGTACCAGCAACAGTAATGACTGGCGGCTCCAAGCTAATGGCAAGCTCTGCGGCTACTGCCGCACTGCGTTTCAGGCCCAGATCAATATCGCGTGGATGTAAAGTTTCCATCCACTGCAACCAATCCTCAAGTCGGCTAAAACGCATATTGGACATTTATTTCTGGTAGTGCATTAAATTAGACAAAAGCCGACCCAAGGTGTCACGCATATTAGCGCGGCGCACAATCATATCAATGGCGCCGTGGGCGAGTAAAAACTCACTGCGCTGGAAACCCGGCGGCAATTTTTGACGAATAGTCTGCTCAATGATTTGGGGGCCAGCAAAGCCAGCTCTGGCACCGGGCTCGGCAACATTGATATCCCCCAGCAATGCCAAACTTGCAGAAACACCGCCGTAAATCGGATCGGTCATGACAGAAATATAGGGGATGCTATTCTGTTTCAGGCGCTCTAGAACCGCACTGGTTTTGGCCATTTGCATCAGTGATATCAACGCTTCCTGCATACGCGCCCCACCCGAGGCGGAAAAACAAATTAGCGGACAGCCTTCCTTCATTGCCACATTAGCTGCTTGGGTAAACTTTTCCCCCACTGCCGAGCCCATAGAGCCGCCGTGAAAGTTAAATTCAAAGGCCACCACCACTACTGGTAATTTTTTTATTTTGCCCTTAAACGCAATAAGAGCATCTTTCTCACCAGTGGACTTCTGCGCGGCAGCTAGGCGATCCTTGTATTTCTTTTTGTCTTTAAACTTGAGACGGTCAACCGGTTCAATGTGGGTTAAAATTTCTTCGCGATCAGCTTCGTCCAAAAACAAGGAAATTCGCCGACGTGCGCCAATCCGCATATGGTGGTCACATTTTGGACACACGTCCATATTGCTTTCCAGCTCGGGACGGTAAAGTACCGCCTCGCATTTCACACATTTTTTCCACAGCCCTTCCGGCACTACACCCTTGGCGCTGCGCTTTTCGGACTCAACCCTGCGCACTCCCGAAGGAAGAATTTTATCTACCCAGCTCATAATCCATTCCTGTAATCATTATTTATATTTCTTATGCTGCACATCAGCCAACACAATTACTTTGCATCAATAGCCGCGCGCATTTCAGCAATCAAGCCTGCTACATTTTTAATTTGATCGCTTTCTGGTAAACCGACGGACATGACCATACGTTCAATCAAGGCGCTGCCGACAACCACACCTGCGCAGAATGGCGCAAGAGCCGCGGCAGAAGCGCCGTCTTTAATACCAAAGCCGACGGTAATGGGTAAATCAGTGATTTTTTTAATCGAGGCCAATTTGTTCGACACACTGGCAATATCAAGATTTCCTGCGCCCGTAACACCCTTGAGTGCCACGCAGTACAAATAACCACTGGCCAAAGAGGCAATTTTAGCAATTCGAGCTTCACTGGTGGTCGGCGCTAGCAAGAAAATATTATCAATACCGGCCTTGCGCAACACTCGGGTCGGCTCTTCGGCCTCTTCCGGGGGCATATCGACCGTTAGCAAGCCATCAACACCAGCTTTAGCGGCACGCTCGGCAAAAACCGTATAGCCCATGCGCTCAATAGGGTTGGCGTAACCCATCAAAACAACCGCGGTATCTTGATCCTGCTGACGAAATTCGGCCACCAAATCGATCACCATAGTCAAGCTGACGCTGTGAGCCAAAGCCCGCTCATGGGCAAGCTGAATAACCGGTCCCTCGGCCATTGGGTCCGAAAACGGTACGCCAATTTCGACAATATCGGCGCCCTGACTCACCAGCTCGTGCATTAGCGCCACAGTCAGTCTAGGATTTGGGTCACCGGCTACAATGTAGGGTATTAATGCCTTGCGACCAGTTTTTTCCAGCCTTGCAAATAATGCAGTTAAACGACTCAAAGTACTTCCTCGTTATTCAATGCCAATACCGTCAAGCGTAGCCACGGTATGTATGTCTTTATCGCCACGACCAGAAAGATTCACCACTATGGTCTGCTCAGGGCTCATGGTTTTTGCCAACTTTTCCGCGTAGGCAACGGCATGAGCTGTCTCCAGTGCAGGCATAATGCCCTCCACCAAGGTGAGTTTACGGAAAGCAGCCAAAGCCTCTTCATCGTCGATGGTCACATAATTGACCCGGCCCAGATCTTTCAACCAAGAGTGCTCTGGACCCACACCGGGATAATCCAAACCGGCTGACACTGAATGGGTTTCAATGATCTGACCCGCGTCATCTTGCATCAAGTAGGTTCGGGTGCCGTGCAAAATACCTGGTCTACCATCGGTCAGTGGCGCTGCGTGTTCACCAGAGGCCACACCGTGACCACCGGCCTCTACGCCGTACATGGCAACGGCCTCGTCATTAAGAAAAGGATGGAACAAACCTATGGCATTAGAACCACCGCCAACACAGGCCACTAGGGCATCCGGTAATCTGCCATTTTGTTTGAGACACTGTTCACGAGCTTCACGCCCGATCACTGATTGAAAATCTCTTACTAACATCGGATAAGGATGCGGGCCGGCTGCGGTGCCTATAATATAAAAGGTGTCATCGACGTTGGTTACCCAGTTGCGCATGGCTTCATTCATGGCATCTTTCAAGGTGCGCGAACCCGACTTAACCGAGATAACTTCAGCGCCCAGTAATTTCATGCGATAGACGTTCAAGGCTTGGCGACGAATATCGTCTTCACCCATAAATACTTGGCAAGTCATACCCAAACGGGCGGCAACCGTCGCCGATGCCACACCATGTTGACCGGCACCGGTCTCGGCGATGACATGTTTTTTACCCATATACTTGGCAAGCAAAGCCTGGCCCACGGTGTTGTTCACCTTGTGGGCACCGGTGTGATTTAGGTCTTCACGCTTTAAATATATTTGCGCTCCGCCTACTTGTTCGGTCCAGCGTTTGGCAAAATACAGCGGTGAAGGACGACCGACATAATGGGCCAGGTCGTGATCAAACTCAGCTTGGAAACCAGCATCTTTGCGCAAACGATAAAAGGCCGCCTCTAATTCATCGAGGGCATATATCAGAGTTTCCGAGACAAAACGGCCACCATAAGGACCAAAATGACCACTGGGGTCTGGAAACTGGCTGAAATTAGTTTTACTACTCACTCATTCCTCCCGTCGGTCAGCCGCGCTGACCGCATCAATAAATCGTATTATTTCATTAGCAGACTTAAGCCCGGGGCTACTTTCCACGCCGCCACTGACATCCACTGCAAAGGGATGACAAGCCGCGATACCAGCCGCAATATTATCGGCGTGTAAACCACCAGCCAATACCACTGGCAAAGGTAAATCTAGCGGTATTCTAGACCAGTCAAACGATTCACCGGTACCGCCCGGTATACCCGGTTTATAGCTGTCTAGTAACAGACAACTTGCACTGCTATACGTCTCGGCGAGCAATCTCAGATCAACATTCTTACGCATCCGCAGGGCTTTCATATAGGGCCGCGCAAACTGCTCGCAGTATTCCGCTGTCTCATTTCCGTGGAATTGCAAAATATCCAGCGAACAACATGCCAAAATGCGCTTGACCGCTTCTGACTCCGCATCCACAAACAGCCCCACGGTGGAGACAAAAGGCGGCAGTTTGGCAATAATATTTGCCGCTTGCTCAGCGGTGACAGCACGGGGACTTTTGGCGAAAAAAACCAAGCCAATGGCGTCAGCACCAGCCGCAACGGCTGCCATGGCGTCGTCGCTACAGGTAATTCCACATATCTTTACGCGGGTACGGAACACTCGGATGGTCAACCAGGTCATTATCAGGGGGCAATATTAACAAATATCCCATGGCCCGTCTTTAAAAGCTGCTCAGGGAGAGACAAAATCCGGGCCGATTTCATTTACTGGAAGATTAAAATGATCTGGGTACATCACATCGATCAAATACAGGCCATGAGGTTTAGCGGTGACGCCGCCCTTACTACGATCACGACCATCGAGTACTTGCTTGGTCCAGCCACTGGCCATATCACCACTACCAACGGCAATAAGTACCCCGGCGATATTACGAACCATGTGATGCAAAAATGCATTGCCCGCGATATCCAGAATGACATAGCGGCCCTGACGACTGACATTGGCAAAATGGATATTGCGCATGGCAGTCTTTGACTGGCAGCCCGCCGCGCGAAAGCCGCTAAAATCATTTTCACCGAGAAGCGCTTGCGCTTCCTGGTGCATCAGCTTTTCATTGAGAGGGTCGGTAATCAGGCTTAACCCATGGTGTAAATGGGCAGAACGTCGAGGCTGATTGAGAATAATATAGCGATAGCGACGGGCGGTTGCCGAAAATCGGGCGTGAAAGTCATCACTAACGGTGCAGGCCCACTTCACCGCAATATCCGCAGGCAATTTTGCGTTAACGCCATTAACCCAAGCTTTCAGTGAACGACAGGCGGGAGCATCAAAATGCACGACCTGATGGGTTGCGTGGACACCGGCATCGGTGCGGCCAGCGCACATAACCACCACTCGGGCTGAAGCAATAGCTGAGAGGGCCGACTCCAAAGCTTCCTGCAGAGTGGCCACCTGGGGCTTAAGCTGACTCTGCCAGCCACGATAGGCACTACCCTGGTACTCAATCGCCAGAGCAATTCGAGTTCCAAGGGCAAGAGCTACATCGTCAACGCGATCAAAACTTGTCACACCATTAACCACATCACACTCAGCTCATGGCGTCTAATAAGGCTTTGGCGTCGAGTTGTTGTTGAGTGTCACCTACTTGCATAACCTCTTCCAACATTTCACGAGCACCGTCACTATCGCCCATGTCTACATAAGCACGCGCCAAATCAAGCTTGGTCGCCACTGAGTCACTGTCGACCAAAGAGTCGAAATTATCACCAAGGTCCTCATCGCCAGCATCAAATTCATCAAACACCAGATCTTCTACCGCAATACCACCTAACTCAGTTTCAGCAAGTCCGGAAGACTCAATCGACACTTCTGCGCTTTTCTCGATGTCCAAAGGATCATCAATATCTGCGCTTTTAAAATTAGCGCCTGCTGTATCTGCGAGCACAGCCTGCTCGGAGATTGTGTCGAAAGATAAATCCATATCAAGGTCGGACAAATCGATGTCGTCACTATCTAAGTCTCCTACGTCAGCTGATTTGGACTGAATATCAGCATTGGTCAAAGAATCGAGTGGCTCAAGGGTTTCTAAACCCTCTTCATCCAGATTAAAGCTACCAAGCTCTTCACTTTCCTCTAGATCGAATTCAAGCCCCTCTGGCTCATCGCCACCCAGCAAACTGACAGAATCGAGACTATTACTACCCAAGTCCTCGCTCAGCTCACTACCGAGCTCATTATCACCAAGGGCCAAGTTTTCAATATCCAGATCATCAAATTCTAAATCTAAGCCTGTGTCCTCAATGTCAATCTCAGCAGCGGGCTCAGAATTCAGATTGGCAAGCTTAGCCTCTGAATCATCCTCTTCCATTTCAAAATCAAAATCGAGGTCGGCCAAGTCCACATCAAGTGAAGCCAGCACTTCAGCATCCGCACTGTTATCCGCACTATTGCTGTCAATAACAGACATTGCCGCTACATTTGTATTCTCAGATTCAGGCTTAGCCTCTAAGCCACTATCCGCGGGTAACTCAGTATCAGTTTCTAAGTCACAATCGATTTCCCCAAAGGAAAAATCCAAGTCATCATCAGAGGCAAAATTCAAACCGCCAGCAGGCTCTTCAATGTCTGATTGGTCAGCAGCATTGTCGGTGTCGGCATCGACCTCATCAGCCATATCAAAGGTAAGCATTTCAGCGCCACCAGCTTGCTCTGCAGGCAATGCGCCATCATCAAGCCAGTCACTGACGTCCTCAATCGCAGACATGGACTCTTTAACTTGATCTATAGCATCGTTATTTTTTAAATTGAGTAAATTGCTAAAGGCCAGATTAAAATTTTCACGATCCCGAGTATCAAGATAGATATCAATCAGTTTGACATGCAAGTCGGCATTGTCCGGGTCTTGAGTAATCGCTGTTTTAAGCAGACTGGCAGCTTGATCATAGCGACCATAGGCAACATAAATATCAGCCTCAGCAACAATATCACCGGTTTGTGGCTGCACATCGGCAACTTTGTTTGACGAACCTTTTGACAGCAATGGCGTGTCATCGTCACTACCTTCAGACTTAGCCTCTACAAGCTTGTCCGACTCCTCGTCGGCATCCAGACCATCAGAACCGAAGACCACATCGCCATCGCTTTCAGGCTCATTCAAGCCAACCGCGGGGTCAATGTTTGGCTCATCATCATAATGAGCAGAAAAAACTGCCGTCTCCACACTGCCACTGGCCGGTATTGCCTCTTCATAAGCAGGCATATCAGTTTCTTCACCTGCAGCATTGTTTCGTCTACGTAAAAACAACAGGGCCAAGACCGCCAGAATCAGACCAGCAAATTTCACGAAGATACTGCTATACCACTTTTCTTCAGTGCTATCGGTAGAAACTCGCGGGGTAGAAACCGATATCTCTTCAGCCTGTGACTTGGCATCAGAAACCGCTGTATCAGTTATTTCTGATTCTGGGCTTGCTATTGAAACCTGGGGATCCAAGTCGGACTCAGAGCTATCAGGCGCAGATAATTCTGACTCAATTTTTTGAATATCGGCATCAACCTTGCCTGCCGACGGTTTAAATGCGCCACTTTGAATCGCGGCCAGTTGGCTGTTCTTAAGCGAGATCAGAGATTGCAGGGTATCAATCTGCTTCTCCATTGCTATCACTTTGGCCTGCATTTCAGAGCTTTCCAGAGTGCTTTTTTCCCGCGACTCCTGCTCACGACGTAATTGCTGCCGCAGTATATTGGCTTCACCACCAGAAGCATCATCAATACCCGCACTGCCAATGGAAAATTTAACCGCAGCCTCCCCGGCAGCCTCTTGGTCTTGGTCTTGCTCTGCCTTCAGGGTTGCATCTAATGGTGGTGCACTGGCAGCGGCCGAAGTAGCCGGCTTGGCTTTAGCAGTCGGTTTTTTAATGGGCTTACTTACCCGCTCACCGCGCCATTGGCGATCCTGTGCACGGATTTCTTCTACCGCCTGCTTTTGATTAAGCTGTTTTACTTCAGCTTCACTTGGCAGACGCAGAACATAACCAGATTTCACCTGATTGACGTTGCCATCAACAAAGGCTTGAGGATTTTTTTTAAGCAACGCCAGCATCGTTTGCTGCGTGGTCACAAAAGTGCTGGGACGTAACTTGGCGGCGATCTGCCACATAGTATCGTGATGCTGAACTCGGTATTCGCTGCTACTTTCAGCGGCAGGAAGCGATTGCTGCTCGTCAAGGTATCTCACTTTTGGAGCCAAGCGTTGAGCCGGACCAATGGCGCCGCCAGCTTCACGAACGGCAGGAGCTGCTGGCGCCGGTTTGATTGGGGCTGACTGTTGAGATGGCGATTTCACTTGGGCTACG
>JBLHPB010000107.1:0-9710 GCA_047624025.1 Zhongshania sp. | reverse complement strand
TGATGGAATCCAGATCACCGCCAGCAGCAATCCAACCATCACCCAAGCGCGCAGCTCGGCGTAAGGCTGGATTCGAGTGACCGCCAACTAAAATCGGTGGCCTAACACTCGGCACGGGGCAAAGCTTAATCGCTGGCAAATCAAAAATTTCGCCTTTATAGGAAAAATACTCACCGCTCATCAAGCCATTAATAATTTCAATCATTTCGTCCATGCGCTTGCCACGCTTATCCCACGCGACATTACATACTTCAAAATCTTCGGCCCAAGGGCTGATGCCGACGCCATAACCAAAACGGTTATTACTCAGCACCGCCAAAGTAGACAATGATTTGGCGATTAAAGCGGGTTCATGAACGGGCAGTTTGTGTACCGAGGTAGTAAAACGAACCTTGCTGGTCAGCGCCGCCAGGTGCGCAGCGAGTAACAGTGGCTCCATAAACGGCACGCCGTCCAAAAACTCGCGGCTGCCATCAGCATTGTAGGGGTATTTGGAGCTCGCCTCTTTGGGATAACAAATACTGTCGGGCATGGTGATGGTGTCAAAGCCCAAGCGTTCAGCTTCCAGGGTCAGCGGCACATATTGATCATCGGGGCACATACTATGATGGTAGGCAAACTTCATGCTTCATTCCTTATCCCAGGTTACTGTTGTTATCCACTACAGGTGTAGCGGTGCATCTCATTTAACAATAATACATAGACAATCATATTGCCTCACCCAAACGGCGCAGTCGCAACAGAAGTCAGCTTATGTGGCCTGGCTTAGCCACCCTGCGTTTCTTTAAGCCATATATTTGCTAGTATTACCAAGCACTTAGATTCGCAAGCTAAAATACTGATTCAATCAAGTGAAGCGATTATGCCCACAAACATAATTAGAGACTTTAGCAGACTATACAGCCGCGATAGCCTTACTCGCCGACTAATGAATGTACTGGCTTTCCATTGCTTGTCAGGCCATGCTTGAATGCGTAAAACAGATCTCTACCGTAAGCTGGCCGTGACACCAAATTATGGCAAGCAAGCTGGTAGACCGTATTGCAGCGTTACTGGAAAATCCAGCGCCCTCAACAACACTTGGTCTACTTAAGCAGTGACAACAAAAGTAGATCAGGCTTTACGGAGTTAACACTAGGTTCTTATGCGTTTTACATTTTTAGGCACCAGCGCTGGCACACCCACCGCCCTGCGCAATGTTACTGCTTTGGCTGTCGCGATCGAGGATATGCGCGACTGGTATTTATTTGACTGCGGCGAAGGCACCCAGCATCGGGTGCTTAAATCTCGCTATAGCAGCGCCAAACTAAAAACTGTTTTCATCACCCATGTTCACGGCGACCACTGCTATGGCCTGCCCGGCCTGATTGCCAGCGCCAATATGAGCGGCCGCACCGCGCCCCTGACCGTTTGCGCACCCGACGGCATAGAACAATATGTACGTAACACCTTTGCTCTTACCGATGTGCATACCCTGCGCTTTGAATTAAATTTTGTGCGCTCCGACCTGCCCAACTTCCACTACCGCGACAAGCATATCGCGGTAGATGCCTTGACCCTGTCTCACCGAGTGCCCTGCTTCGCCTATCACGTAACAGAAGTCCCACCCTACCATCTCGATGAGACCAAACTCGATGCCATGCAAGTCCCACGCGGACCCCTGTGGCATCAACTTCAAGATGGTCTCGATGTGCAACTGGAAAACGGCCAAAGCATTGCCGCTGACCAAGTTCGCAGCCCCGCCTGGCCAGCGCGGAAAGTGGTGATCGGCGGTGATAATGATCAACCGGAATTACTTCGCAAGGCGATGGAGGATGCGGACCTGTTAATTCACGAAGCCACCTTCACCGAAGAGATTCTCGCCAAAGTTGGCCCCAAGTATATGCACAGTACTGCCGCCATGGTCGCCAAGACCGCTGCCGCCAGCCATTTGCGCCACCTGATATTGACCCACTTTAGCCAACGCTACCAAAACGGTAGTGCCAGCCGCAAGGCCAATCACGTCAATGAACTGTTTGACGAAGCCATGCAGCACTATCAGGGCAATTTGGTTTTAGCCGAAGACCTGCACAGCTATCGACTCGAAAAAGATAAAAGTTTGACCAAGCTCTAATTACCGGCACTAAGCTAACCAGCGCAGATATTAATCGGGGGTTCCTTAAAAGGTTTTACGCACCACTACCCCAAACACTCACGGCTTAGCCAGTACTCCAACAAAAGTGCCCATATTTAATGCCTTGCTTGGCGATTTACAGCGGTTTTTGCCTATCTCCAGCTTGGCTATGGCATAATTAAGCTCACATTAGGTTCTCTGTTTGACACCAAAACACCCCGTGGAGAGTTATGAAACGCATTGTCTACCCCGGCACCTTTGATCCGGTAACCCGTGGCCATATCGATTTGGTTGAACGCGCCAGTAAGCTCTTCGACACGGTGGTTCTTGCCGTTGCCAATAGCGAAAAGAAACAGCCCATGTTCGCCTTAAAAGAACGCATGGAACTGTGTGCTCAGGCCCTCGCTCATATTCCCAATATTGAAGTATGTAGCTTTACCGGCCTGACCGTAGAACTGGCCAAAGCGCAAAACTGCAGCGTTATCTTACGCGGTGTGCGCACCGTCGCTGACTACGAATACGAGCTGCAATTAGCCAATATGAATCGTTCACTGGCTCCCGGCATTGAAACCGTGTTTCTGACCCCCGGCGAATCCCTGTCTTATGTGTCCTCATCTTTATTGCGTGAAATTGCCAGCATGGGCGGCGATGTCTCCCGCTTTGTGCCAGACAATGTCAGCAAAACTCTGAATACACGCTTTCCGCCACGTAAATGAGCGATCTATGGCACTGCTGATAACCGATGAGTGCATTAACTGCGACGTCTGTGAACCGGAATGCCCTAATGAGGCCATCTACCAGGGCGACAGCATTTACGAAATCGATCCCAGTCGGTGTACCGAGTGCGTCGGGCATTTTGACGAACCTCAATGTCAGCAGGTTTGTCCGGTCGACTGTATTCCATTGAATCCTGCATTTATGGAAACCGAAGACCAATTAATGGAAAAATATCAGCAGCTAATCGCCACAGGGTAATAACCAGCATGTTTACCAAGCCGTCACTTCCTCGTCGATTACTCACCACCAGTATCGCAGTCCTGCTCGGTTTTAGTTTCAACACGCCATTACAAGCCAGCGATCCGGTTATTGTTCCCGAGGCCGCCAGTGGCCTTCAGAAATCCGCCAGTGTTTTTAGCAAAACAGCCATGGCCGTCACTGCCAACCCCTATGCCACCAGCGCCGCCAATGCTATTTTGCAACGCGGCGGCTCAGCTGTTGACGCCGCCATTGCCGCCCAGCTAGTTTTAGGACTGGTCGAACCGCAGTCGTCAGGTATTGGCGGTGGCGCGTTTATGCTCCACTGGGATGCCAAAGGAAAAAAATTAAGCAGCTGGGACGGTCGTGAAACAGCACCGAAAGCTGCCAAGGCCAGTCACTTTTTACAAACTGACGGCAAGGAAATGGGCTTTTTTGACGCGGTTATCGGCGGCCATGCGGTAGGCGTTCCTGGCGTGGTGGCCATGCTCGAATCGGCCCACCGTCAATACGGTAAGCTGCCTTGGCCATTATTGTTTGCCGATGCCATCAAGCTCGCTCAAGATGGCTTTATCATCTCGCCGCGCCTTTATACCCTCTTGCTTAAAATGCCCAAAGTGGCCGTTAATCCAGAGATAAGTGACTATTTCTTTCAAGCCGATGGCACACCTAAAGCAATTGGTAGCCTGTTAAAAAATCCACCATACGCCAAAACTCTGAGCAAACTGGCCAGCGATGGCAGCCGTGAGTTTTATCGCGGTGACATCGCCCGCGATATCGTTGCCGCCGTGGCCAATGACCCTAATCGAGCTGGATTACTGAGCGCCGATGACATGGCCTCTTATCACGCCATTCAGCGTCCCGCCGTGTGCGCGCCCTTCCGCGAGTATCAACTCTGTGGCGCACCACCGCCGTCATCCGGTGGCACCACCGTGCTGGCCATTCTCGGCATACTCGACAGCGTAGAGGCGCGATTAGGGCCACTCAATGACAAGAATTTTTTACACTATTTTATTGAAGCCTCACGATTAGCCTTTGCCGATCGCAATCGCTATATTGCCGACCCCAATTTTGTCTCAGTACCAAGCCAGGGTCTGGTTGAACGCAACTATCTAAAACAGCGAGCCGCCTTAATTAAACCCCAGCAGCGCAGTAGCAATTTTGACGCTGGCCTGCCGCCAGGCGCAACCCCAATGCTAGATAGCCGCTCACCAGAGCTGCCCTCGACCAGCCACTTTAGTATTGTTGATGCCACTGGTAATGTACTGAGCATGACCACCAGTATTGAAACCGCCTTTGGTTCGCGCGTTATGGTGGGTGGCTTTCTGCTCAACAATCAACTCACCGATTTTTCTTTTTCACCCACAGATACTGACGGCAGCCTAATTGCCAATCGCATGCAAGCGGGCAAGCGGCCGCGCTCATCGATGTCACCCATGATTGTGTTTAAAAATGCTCAACCAGTACTCGCAATTGGTTCGCCGGGGGGCTCGCGGATAATTGATTATGTGGCTGCCAGCCTATATCGCTTACTTGCCCAGCAACACAATGTAGCTGAGGCCATTAGCGAAGGTCATGTGATTGCCATGGGTGACACGCTGGAACTGGAAAGCGGGAAATTTAATGCCGCCGCAAAAAAAGAATTACTAAAGCGCGGCCAAATTTTTAAAGAGCGCGATCAGACCAGCGGTCTTCACGCCATTATGATTCACGCCGATACGTTAGAAGGCGCCGCCGACCCTCGCCGCGAAGGTCTAGCTCAGGGCTTTTAGACCCCTTCACAAAATTTAACGCTGACAGCGTTTGCAAAATACCGTGGTGCGCTGGGCGATGCGAATTTCGTTTAGCACTCCGGCGCAGCTCGGGCAAGTTAATCCGCCACGACCGTAAACCTGCAATTCCTGCTTGAAATAACCCGGCTTGCCATCGCCACCGACAAAATCTTTTAACGTTGTACCCCCTTGCAGAATGGCTTTTTCCAGCACCAATTTCACCGCTGCCACCAAGTGAACATACCTAGTCTTACTCACACTACCCGCTTCGCGAAGAGGGCTAATACCGGCCATAAACAGCGCTTCGTTAGCGTAAATATTCCCCACCCCAACCACCACATGAGCATCCATTAAAAAACTTTTGATGGGCACTTTACGCTTGCGTGAATACTTAAATAAATACTCGGCATCAAATTCCTCAGCCAAGGGCTCAGGCCCAAGCTTGGCCAATAGCTTATGCGCCCCAACATCCGCACCCGCCGACCAAATGACTGCACCAAAACGCCGTGGGTCGGTGTAACGTAAAACCCGGCCATCATCCATCAGCCAATCGAGGTGGGAATGCTTTTCAATGGCCGCGCCGTCTTGCACAAAATACAATCGACCCGACATCCCTAAATGCACAATTAAATAGCCATTGGCCAGGCCAATCAGCAAGTACTTGGCACGCCGCTCCACACTCAGAACGGGCTGGCCACTGAGATAAGACCCCAGCTCAGGGTCTACCGGCCAACGCAAACGGTGATCGCGAATCGTGGTCTGGGTAAAACAGCGGCCAATTAAATGTGGCGCAATGCCGCGCTTAACGGTTTCGACTTCGGGTAATTCAGGCACAAGTATCTCGTTATCTATAATTAGAACGATTTCAGGCCACAGTATATGGCAGGCAAGCGCCAATTAGCACATGACATAGCCGCCCCGACTAGCGACAATAACATTGAAATCCCATTGCGAGCCCCTCATGTCATCATCTTTAAGCACAGCCTATCTCGGCGTCGACACCGGCGGCACCTTTACCGATTTTGTCTTGTTCATTGACGGCGAGGTTCGCAGCCACAAATGTCCTTCCACCCCCGCCAAGCCGGAACTGGCTATTTTACAGGGTATTGCCGCACTGGATTTAAATACCCATATTGGCGCCGGTAAATTGGTGGTGGTACACGGCTCCACTGTCGCCACCAATGCTGCATTGGAGGGTAAGGGCGCACGCACGGTCTTTATTACTAATCGCGGCTTTGCCGACATGCTTAGCATCGGCCGCCAAACCCGCGCCGAACTTTACAATCTTCGCCCCGTGAAAACAGCGCCGCCGGTGCCTGCCGAATTGTGTTTGGAAACTGGCGGGCGACTGGCGGCCAATGGCAGTGTGATTGAAGATCTTAGCGATGAAGATTTATTCCAGCTCCGACGTCAACTCATTGATCTCAAGCCCGAAGCCGTGGCAATCAATTTATTGTTTTCTTTTATTGATCCGTGTTTTGAAACGGCGATCGCCAAGATGATTACCGAGATTCCCCAGCAGTCAATATTGGTATCTTGCTCCTCAACGATATTACCGGAATACAAAGAATATGAGCGTGGCATGGCCACCTGGCTAAATGCTTGGCTGGGGCCGAAAGTCGCCGACTATTTAAACAATTTACAAAGCGCTCTAAAAACCACACCGCTGTCGATCATGCAGTCTTCCGGCGGCACCACTGACGCCGCCAACGCCGCCCAGCGCGCAGTAAATCTATTACTTTCAGGACCCGCTGGCGGACTCGCGGCAGCCCGCCAATTAGGCCAGAGTTTGGGCCGAAGTAAATTAATGACCTTTGATATGGGTGGCACTTCAAGTGATGTCGCTCTAATTAACGGCGATATAAAACTCAGTAATGAAGGACATATTGGCCCCTACCCAGTCGCCGTAGCCATGCTCGACATGCACACCATCGGCGCTGGCGGCGGCTCCATCGCCTATATTGACGAGGGTGGTTTACTACGTGTTGGCCCTCAATCTGCCGGTGCCGATCCCGGCCCGGCCGGCTATAACAAGGGCGGCACCCAGGCGACCGTCACCGATGCCAATCTGGTGCTAGGCCGGCTGCCTTCAGACGCCAAACTCGGCGGCACCATGTCACTCAATGCCGACGCCGCCAGTGCCGTAATTGGCGAACTCGCTGCACAATTACAACTCAGCAGCATCGACACTGCCAAGGGCATTATTGCCATTGCCAATGAACATATGATTCGCGCGCTGCGGGTTATTTCAGTGCAACGAGGATTTGATCCCACCGAATTCAGCCTGTGCAGTTTTGGCGGTGCCGGAGGTTTGCATATTTGCGCCTTGGCCGAGGCATTAGGTTGTAAGGAACTGATCGTGCCAAATTTTGGCGGCGTATTTTCTGCACTGGGTATGCTGTTGGCACCCAGAGAGCAGCAATTGTCCCGCACCCTCAACACCGCCCTAAAAGAGATTGATGCCAACGCCATTGCCCAGCAATTCACTCAACTCGCCGAGCAAGGCAGGGAATTACTACTGAGAGGCGGCGAAGTAACAGCGGCAGACATCCAGTACCAACGCAGTGTCGATGTTTGCTATGCGGGGCAGTCCTATACGCTAAATGTGGACTGGCAAGAAAACATTAACCAGCTCGTCGAAGACTTCCACTCCAACCACGCCCAACGCTACGGGCATCGCCTAGATGTGGTCGTACAGCTCATCAATATTCGCATAGCCGTGCGAGCCAACAGCCCTATTCCGGCATTACCGCCTTTGCCCAAACGCCAGAACGCTACAGCTATCGGCAGTCAATATGTTGTTGGCGACGACAATGAAGAGGCCATTGAGCTAGCCCACTATCGACGCGAGCAACTGGCCAGCGCTCAAGTCATTGACGGACCCGCGCTGATCAGCGAAACCGTCGCCACCACCTGGCTGGCGGCCAATTGGTCAGCGACCGTAAATTCCACCGGGCATTTGCTGGTACGGCGAAATAAACTTTGAAGAATGTCTGCTACTCAATGGACCAGAATTTGATCCCTGGCCCTGTCGCTAAATTTTATGATCTACGTGATTATTGTCAGGTTGCCGTTAACTTTAATCATGATGTAAAGAAACTTTCCCCAGCAGGTAATTTACGCAAGCGCTTTCCGGTAGCAGCAAAAAGCGCGTTGGCCACCGCTGGCGCTACCACTGGCGTCCCCGGCTCCCCCACTCCCATGGGCGCTTCAGCAGACGGAACGATACACACTTTCACCTCTGGCATATGTTGCATCCGGATTACTTTGTAGGCGTCGAAATTCCCCTGTTCAGGCTTGCCATCTTTCAGGGTTATTTGACTAAACATCAAGGGCGATAGACCAAAACCAATGCCCCCTTCCATTTGGGCCGCGATCACATCGGGATTAATAGCGACCCCACAATCTACCGCACACGTCACTTTGACAACTTTAAACTTGCCGTCTTTTTGCGCGGCAACCTCCGCGACCTGAGCCACATAGGTACCAAAGGACTTATGCAGCGCTACACCGTGAAAATGTCCTTCAGGCAAGGTCTCACCCCATTGCGCTTTTTCTGCTGCAAGCTTAAGAACACCAATATGACGTGGCTGGTCTTTAAGCAGCGCGAGGCGAAACTCAACGGGATCACGCTCGGCCTTGTGAGCCAGCTCATCAATAAACGTTTCAACCGCATAAGCGGTGTGGGTCGAACCCACACTACGCCACCACGAGATGGGTACCGCTTCTTTGGTGTTATGAGTCTCAATACTCAGATTGGGAATTGCATACGGCAGGTTTGACGCGCCCTCCACCGTGGTGTGATCTACCGACTCGTCCACCCCCAGAATAGATTGACCCACAATACGCTGCTGCCAAGCGCTGAGCTCGCCAGAGGCAGTCAAAGCCGCCGTTAATTTGTGAACGTAAAGGGGGCGGTAGTATCCGCTGAGGGTGTCATCTTCACGGGTCCACACCAACTTTACCGGTGCCGAGCCAGCCCAGGCTTTCACTATCTCGGCCAGTTCTACTGGGTAATCAGACGTCATGGTTGCCCGGCGCCCAAAGCTGCCGCCGGCATACAGGGTATTAATGGTCACTTGTTCTAGCGCGAGGCCAAATACCTCCGCCACCCTTTGCTGATCCCAACTATGACCCTGACAGCCGTACCACATCTCAACGCCGCGTGGTCGTTTCTGCAAAACGCAATTCATGGGCTCCATCGCGGCATGAGCTAAAAAGGGAAACTCAAATTCCGCTTCTAAAATATGCTCTCCCTGCGCCAATGCGAGTATCACATTACCTTTTTTAGTCGCACTCAAGCCGGGCTTGGCGGCCAGTTTTTTGTAGTCGGCAATCATGTCCTCTGAACTGCGCTGACTGCCGCCCTGCCATTGCAGCTTCAGCGCATCTCGACCTTTTTTAGCCTGCCAAAAACTCTCGGCTAACACCGCAACACCACTGGGAATTTGCACGACGGCCTTAACACCGGGCAAGGTCTTGGCATGGCTGGCATCAACAGATTTCAGGGTGGCGCCAAATAGCGGCGGATGAGCCACCACCGCCGTCAGCATTCCAGGCAACTGTATGTCCTGAGTGAATATTGCACTGCCATCGGTTTTACCGCCGTCTTTGCGACTGAGCTTGGCTTTGCCAATGAGCACGAATTCACTGGGGTCTTTTAAGCTAATCTGCTTGGGCAATGTCTGCTTAGCCGCCGCTACCGCCAACTCACCAAAACTCGCCTCACGGCCAGAGGCCATATGAATAACCTTGCCAGATTTAACAACAAGGCTAGCAAGCGGTTGTTTCCAACGTTCACTGGCTGCCGCAAGCAGCATAGCCTTAGCCGTGGCACCCGCTTCACGCAT
>JBLHPB010000106.1:0-9995 GCA_047624025.1 Zhongshania sp. | reverse complement strand
AAGGTCGCCTCAGCCCTACTGACTTTATCGCCGTGAATCTCAGTGGCAAGGCTATCAGCGAAGGCAAACCTTCAGCTGAAACCAAGTTGCACACTCAGCTCTATGCCCGCTTTGCCAGCATTGGCGCTGTGCTGCACTGTCACTCATCAGCGGCTACCGTGCTGTCCCGCGCTATCGCTGGCAACATCCTAACGCTGAGTAATTATGAATTGCTCAAAGCCTTTGCTGGCATTGACACTCACGCTGTGAGTGTAGATATTCCCATCTTTGATAACACTCAGGATATCGCCGGGCTGGCTGAAGAAGTAGACCGCTATTTAATTGCACACCCCCAGTGCCCTGGCTATCTTATTCGCGGCCACGGTGTGTATTGTTGGGCGGTGGACTTAGAAGCTTGCATGCGGAACCTTGAAGCCTTGGATTTTCTAATGCAGTGCGAGCTGGAACATTTGCGCTTGGCAGGAGTTTAAAATGAGTCATCTTCAAATTTTTGCAGACCACGACAGTGTCACCACGCTGTTCAAGAGTAGCGATGCCAACACTATTAGCCAAAAACTGGACGCCGTTGGCATTCGCTTTGAACAGTGGCAAACCCACCGCGACATCGCCGCTGGCGACAGCCAGGAGAAGGTCTTGGCCGCTTATCAAGATGACGTTCAGCGCCTGATTAAGGAGCAGGACTACCAAACCGTTGACGTCATTAGTATAGCCCGCAACAACCCGCAAAAAGATGCCCTGCGGCAAAAGTTTCTAGACGAGCATACTCATAGCGAAGACGAAGTCCGTTTCTTTGTGGAGGGCCAAGGCTTATTCGCCCTGCACATTGGCAATCGAGTTTTTGAAATACTCTGTAAAAAAGGTGACTTGCTCAGCGTACCAGCCAATACTCCCCACTGGTTTGATCTTGGTCCCCAGCCGGATCTGGTGGCCATTCGTTTTTTTAACAATCCCGATGGCTGGGTTGCCCAGTACACCGGTAGTAGCATTGCAGCTGACTATTCTCGATTATAAAAAATCGACTAGAAAAATCATAAGGAAATAACGTGATTAAAGCGATTGTCACTGACATTGAAGGCACTACCAGTTCGATTAACTTTGTTCATCAGGTTTTATTCCCCTACGCCGCCAAACATATACCCGATTTTATCCGCGCCAATAACACTCAAACAGCCACCCGCAGTGTTTTGAATGAAGTTGCCAGCCTCGCCAATCTGGATGCTGAAAATATTGAGGCCATAATCGAACAGCTACTTACTTGGATTACCACCGACCAAAAAGTCACACCACTTAAAACCCTGCAGGGACTGGTCTGGGAACACGGCTATCAAAACGGTGATTACAAGGCACACATCTATGTCGACGCCCTTGAAATACTTCAAGCTTGGCATGAGCAAGGAATACCACTCTATGTGTATTCGTCCGGCTCTGTTCACGCTCAACAATTGTTTTTCGGTTTTAACGAAGGCGGCGACTTAAGATATTTATTCAAGAATTATTTTGACACGGTCACTGGAGCCAAGCGGGAAGCCGCTTCCTACCAAAAAATCCAAGCAAGCCTTGGCATTGTCGCCAGTGACATCTTGTTTATATCAGATATCGCCGAGGAGTTGGATGCGGCGGCGGAGGTGGGAATGAAAACGGTGTGGGTACAGCGCGGCAGCGAGAACATTATCAGCCACTCGCTGCATCAGGTGGTGCCTAATTTTCACCCCATTAATCTTGACTGCTAACTCACTCGCTGAGGTAAACCCGCGACAGGGTATCAATCTCACACGAGCCACTCGCCAAAACCACGCTATCAAAGGGGCTTAATGCATCTTCCCCAACCTTGAATGTCAGGGTTTTAGCATCAGCTTGCGGGGAACAATCACTCTCAAAACTCAGCAAATAATGCTCGCCATTTTCATTGCTGAATATCAAGTGTCGATTATCAATATAAGTCCAATAACTAACGCTATAGGGACTGATTGTATCTACACTTTCACCGGGACGATAACCGACTTCGGAAAGTATCTCATCAAGCGTGTGCTCATCGACCTTCACTTTCCCTGCACAAGCCACTACAGAGAAGCTGAAGCTGACCGCCACTAGCCACTTAAGTAATCCTTTCATATCTATCCACCCGAACGCTAGCATAATGGCAGCGATGTTTTTATCTACTCGCTGAGTTAGCTTGTTCTCCACATTACGACAGCGCTTAGCACAAAGATATCTCTATCAAAGCTAGCGGATCAGATAAACAAAGCCCGGCCTTTAAAGCCGATCTCCGGCGTAGAGAAACTCACCATCGGCGGCGTTAGTGGCGGCTTGTAAAACACTGCCCAAGGCTAATTGTGAGAAGTAACGCCGACTCTGAGCAAAGTTCAATACCAAGCCATTGTCATCAATATCCACAATTTGACCGAGGCCATGCTTGGGGTGACGTAGCTGTGCTCCCAAGCTAGGTGCAAACAACTTAACATCGGCATTAGCACCCAGACCCAAAACCTGTAAATATTCGCCTGCAATCGCAGTCATGGTCAGCTCGCCAAGCTCCAAAGTTTTTTCAAGCCCAGTGCCCTGATCAAGCTTTTCTCCCAAGGTACAAGCTAGAGGTAAATTCATCTCGGCCAAAAAAGGACTCGGTAATTGATGTAACTCAGGACGAACCGAGATTTCCCAGCCATTGGCACCATCCAGCCCCGGTGCAAATAAATACAAGGCATCAATCGCTCGAGTCATGGCCACATACATTAAACGCCGCTCGGCTTCACGCTGCTCACCGTCCGGTCGGCGGCGACTGCCCATCTGGTAGGGCATATAGTGGGCGCTCAAACCCGGCAGGATCACCACCGGCCACTCCAAACCCTTGCTGCGATGCATGGTGGTAATGGTCACTGCGTCTGGCCCCCCCGGTGCGGCGGCTTGTTGCGACAGGGCCTCCAGCACAGTCAAAATATGGGCGGGATTTTGCTGCTTTTGCTGTGCGACAAACGCTACAAATGCCGAAATGGTTGCCGCGCGATTTTCGCCATCTTCACTGTTCAGGGCGTTGTCACGGATTAAACGCACAATATCCATAGTGTCGAGAAATATCTCTAAACCTCGTCCGGCGTGTTTGGCCCGGCTCAGTTTAAGCAGTGCATCGGCCAAGCCCTGTAAGCGCTTTTCCTGGTAGATGGACAAGCTGTCTTCCGAACTGCGCAAGGCACCAAAACCCGCCTCGGCCACACGCTCGGCATAAACCCGTAAAATATCGAATTTAATTTTTAGCTCACAAAATTTGAAACAGCCGTGTAATTCCTGTACCTGTTGTTCAGTATCCTGCTGAAAAAATCCATCCGACATCATTTTCAATAAGCTCAACAGTACCTTGATCTCTGGCCGTTCCAATACCCGGCTACCGCCGCTAAGCCGATTGGCTATACCGCGTTGCAATAAGGCCAATTCTACTGGCGCTGCCTGGGCCCAGGTTCGGCACAGTATGACTATATCTGCCAACGCCCGGCCCTGCCGATGCAGAGTGGCACAAAGCTCGGCAGGTTCATCGCCATCGCGGGTTTGCAGCGCCAACTCAAGCTTGGTTGTCGGTACGGAATCTGCACTGATACACAATAGTGGCTCGCGCTGTAGGTTATGGGCAATCAAATGCGCCGCCGCCAAAGCCAGCTGATGACCGTAGCGGAACGTGCGCGACATGGCATAGTGCTGATGGGGATACGCCTCGCCAAAATGGCGCAGCATGTATTCTGGGCGAGCACCGCGAAATTCGTAAATACATTGATCAGCGTCACCAACCACATGAATAGCCGCGCGCTGACCAGCCAAGGTTTTGAGCATAAAAAACTGAATTTCATTGATATCCTGAAACTCATCTACCACAAACAAATCGACTCGGTTGCCGAGAAATTCGGCCAATTTGGCATCGGCAGCAATAGCGCGGCAGGGATCATAGAGATAATCTGCGAAACCCACTCGACCGAGGGATTTTCGCCACTTTTCAAAGCGCGCAAAAGCTTCAATAAACAGCTTGTATTGATCCGCATAAGCGGCACCATAAAAGCAGGTTTCAGGCGAGGCCAGGGTGGATTTAGCCAGATCAACAAAGCCACTAAAAGCGTCCAGCCATTGCTGCTGCTCATCGCGAATGGTTGCCCGTTGGGCGTTGGTACCCGCGGCAGCCAGCAGGGCTTTGAGCATTTCAAGAGACGCTTGGCTATCGCTCATCGGGCTGGGATCAAATACTGGTATATGGCCCTCTTTCGCCAGCGCCATAGCCAGCGATCGGCCCATGGCATGAAAGGTGCGCACTGGAGGCAAACCGACCTCCGGCCCCAAAGCACGGCGCAATTTCTGGCTAAAATCTTCCTGTGCGGCTTTATTGAACATCACCACTCGGATGCTGCGCGGATCAAGTCCCGCAGTCATGCGCGCCACCACATATTCCACCATGGTAGTGGTTTTACCGGCGCCCGCCACCGCGGTAACTCGAGCGTGGCCCTGCTCATGTCGAGTAACTAAGCGCTGCTCATCCGTTAATCTATTCAATCAGAATATCGCCATGTCTAAGCTTAAAGAGGAAAAAAACACTAGATAAAAGCCCTGACATCGCTCAAGAAATTATCCAGCTGGTCGTGGTGTAACCAATGCCCAGCATCTTTGTAGTACTCGATTTTGGCATTATTAAAATATTCGAAGCGGCCATCCTTCACCGGATCTGAAACAAAAGTTTCGGTACCCCAGGCTAAAAAAGTGGGGCATTGAATCTCTGTGATCAGCTCACATAATTGCGCTTCACCAATATCCATAGGTGCCATCCGTCGGCAATAATTATCAAATTTCCAACTATAGGTGCCGTCTTCATTCTGCGAGGCGCCATGGATGGTTAAATGCCGAGCCTGTTCGGCACTGAGATGCTTATTCTCATCATGCATACGTTGAATAGCATCTTCAATACAGGGATATCGTTTTGGCGTGCGGGCGGCCAGACCGTGGCGGTATTCAATCCATTCGCGCATTTTTTGGGTGAAAGGCTTATTGTATTCAGCATCGTTATACTCAGGTTCCAGACCAACCCCCTCAATCAACACCATTTTTTTAACTTTTTCTGGAAACGTAGCCGCGTATCTGACCGCCACTGTGCCCCCCATGGAATGGGCGATAATAGTCGCAGGACCCAAATTTTTCTGCTGAATAAGCTGGTCCAAGTCACATAAATAAGCATCGTAGCTATAGTAGCCATCCGGCGACCAGGCACTGTCACCGTGACCGCGCAGATCCAATGCAATGACATGCCAGTCTTTACGCAATTCCCGTGCCACCCAATCCCAGTTACGACAGTGGTCGCGAGCACCGTGCACAAGAATGAGTGGTGGTGCCTCAGTATTTCCCCAGTCGACATAATGCATGCGTAAACGCTGGGAGTAATAACTGTGCGAAGTAGGCCCGAAAGAATCCATTGATCAATAATCTCCTAGTGAACCGAGCACGGCAAAAGCAAAACCATCCATCGAGAAACCGACAGCTTAGTATGGTGAGCGAAATCCCCTACTCTTTCAATGTCGCTAACTAACATAGATTTTAAGGTGATATGCGTCAAAACAGAGCAATGCATCCCCTATGTCCAAAACCACCCATAAAATGGGTAATAGTAAGCGAATTTATGGCTGAATACCGTGGTACATCGTCACCAAGGCATGCAAAATAACAGCTTCAAAAGCTAGGCAGTATTTAAACGGCGAAAACATAGCAATAATAGCGCTGAAAAAAACCACAAGACATTCTGGCAGCTTCATCGGATAAGCTTGTGCACATATTGAAAGACTAGGTGAGATACTGCTTATGAGTGAACATTGCATCATCATTGGCGCCAGCCATGCAGCCGCACAACTGGCTTCCAGCCTCCGCCAAGAAGGCTGGAAAGGAAAGATCTCCATCGTCGGCGACGAACCCTACCTGCCCTATCACCGCCCGCCGCTGTCAAAAGCATTTTTCGTTGGCGAGAAGTCAGAAGAAGACCTGCTAATCCGCGCCGCCAACTTCTACGAAAAAAACGCTATTGATCTACTGCTCGGCTGTCGAGTCAGTCGCATTGATCGCGACGCCAAAAAAATTATTCTCCAGGACGATGCTGAAATCGCTTATACCAAGCTGGCGATCACCACTGGCGCAAGAGTTCGTAAAATCCCCGTAGCCGGCGGTGAACTGGCCGGGGTGTTTTATATGCGTGATCTTAACGACGTCAAACAAACACACAAATTTACCGGCAAAGGTAAGTCTGCGGTCATTATCGGCGGTGGTTATATCGGTTTAGAAACAGCCGCATCGCTGCGTAAAATTGGCATGTCGGTGACCGTTATCGAAGCCATGAGCCGAGTCTTACAGCGAGTGACTGCACCGCAAGTATCAGATTTCTACTCCCGCATTCATAGCGAAGAAGGCGTGGACATTCGCACTGAAGCCGGTGTTGATACCATCACTGGCGAGGTCCACGTTGAAGGCGTTCGCCTGACTGACGGTGCCACTATCGTCGCCGACCTGGTCATCATCGGCGTCGGTGTAATCCCCAACACCGAAATTGCCGAAGCCGCTGGCCTGGTCATCGACAACGGCATTGTGGTGGATAAATTCGCCCGCACCAATGACCATGACATTGTCGCCTCTGGCGATTGCAGCAATCATTACAACCCCATATACGATCGTAAATTGCGTTTGGAATCAGTACAAAATGCCACCGATCAATCCAAAATTGCGGCCAAAACCCTTTGCGGCAAACTCGAAGCCTACAATGCATTGCCGTGGTTCTGGTCTGACCAATACGATTTAAAACTACAAATTGCCGGTTTATCACAGGGATTTGATCAAGTGGTGATCCGTGGCAATAGCGAAAACAGCCGCAGCTTTGCCGCTTTTTACTTTAGCAAGGGCAAGTTCATTGCAGTTGACGCTATCAACCGCCCCAAAGAATTCATGATGAGCAAGCGAGCCTTAAGTTCAGCACAAGCCGTTGACCCCATAAAATTAGCTGACGATACTTTCGATATCAAAGATGCTTTCACAATTTAAATTTGTTTATAAAGAGACCAGAACATGCCTTTAATTATTTTTGAATCACACCATGGCGACACCAGAGAAGTGCACGCTGAAGTCGGCACCAGCGTTATGCAGGCCGCCGTAGATAACGGTATAGACGGTATTCTGGGTGAGTGCGGTGGTTGCTGTAGCTGTGCCACCTGCCACTGTTATGTTGACGACGCCTGGGTAGATAAAATTACCGCGCCAGAGAGCATTGAAGTAGACATGCTCGAATGTGTTCTGGAGCCAAAGGAAAACAGCCGTTTGAGCTGTCAAATAGTTGTTACTGAGGAAATGGACGGCGCAATTATTGCAATGCCTAAGTCCCAGTTCTAAGTAAAAAAACCACGCTGCACTTGGTGCAGCGTGGTTACTATCTCTTGCAAGTTACCTTAAGACTTCTTTGGCCCACCATTCTCTCCAGGCCAACGCGAACCACCGATAGTATCGGCAAAAGGCTGAAAGCCAACGGGGTCCAGCGGACCTTCCAGAGTAATGCGACGATCAAGAAATACCGGTGACCACAGGTGAGCAACTGGCTCGCTGCGTACCGGTAAACTGCTGGCAACGGGGTCCCAAGGACTGTCAGTCAGCGTTAGTTTGCCATCAAGCTTCTCAACAAAGGCTGTACCATATTTGCTATACACGCGAACCACATGAGGAGGGAAGTCAAAATCTGTCGAGGCCATGTCCACGCCGCGCAAACTTTTTATCCACCATTCATTGGTTTCAAATTCAGCCGGGATTTCGCCGGGACCAGTGACCTTGGCTTGGAACTCTAGAAAGGTGTAACCCCGATGGGTAACACTGGCTGTGATGGTATCCATTAAGCGGAAATACTTGGTTTCAGCATAGTACTTAGGTTGGCCCCAGCGTTCATGGCTGCCGTAAATTGCCGCTTCCTGATCAATAGCAATACCCAAGGTGTACTCGCCTTCGATGCCGTTATAAATAGCATCTACGTTGACCACACAGCCATATTCCGGCTCGTTCAATACGGGGAAATTATAAATCGTAATGGTGACTTTAGGGCTTTTGCCCGGCTCAATACCCGGTGGCAATAGCTTGGCAATACTGGCGGCATCGGTCATATAGCTGATTTTCAACATCGGCCAATTAATGATGTCACCGGGGTTGCCCATTGGGGCTGTTGGAGTTGTCATATTATCATCCTCGTTGTCGTTATTATTTAAAACAGGCCTGCATATCAAGCGACATAAAATTGCTTGAACCACTTGCGATACTTAGCTATCGGACCGTCGCCGTCGCATAAGGTCGGCTCTTCCAGATAGACTTTGTTTTCCCAAATAGGGATATCCTGGTTCACCTGATGAACGATTTCATCGCGAAATGCATGCGAGTAAAGCGTGTGTTCATCCGTTTGCTTTTTGGGCAAGGTGAAACAGAAGCGCATGTGGATATTTTGGTCATCGATGGGGGTAATAGTCCCCATCATGACGATATCGAAAAGACGGGAAAATTTCTGATACGTTAGTCCCGGCCCGTATGAGAATGCCTCAAGACGGCCTTGATCGTAAGCTGCGCCACTGCGGTCAATATTACCAAATTCGTCCATGGCCTCCTGTTTACTGTCCATGAGGGTGCATCGAATATGGCCATCCATCGTGACCACGCCCTGAGGCATTTCTGGAGAATTGTGTACGGTCACGAAATGGGCGATATCTGCGGCGTTCTCACCCGTCTCCTGAATCACGGAATTAATATTCCACTCAAAGTTATCTATCGGCGTCCATTCATCGGATGCCAATTCTTCAATTTGATGTACATCAAAAGACGGTTCAGCCCCATTGGGGTGATACCAAGCCCAAATCATCTGGTTGCGCTCAACCACCGGATAACGGCCAATAGCCTGCTTGCCATCAAACTTTGGCGGCATGTTCTTCGCATAGGGCACCTTAGTGCAATAGCCCTTACCGTCGTATTCCCAAGCATGGAAAGGACAGCTAATACTTTCGCCTTTCACCACACCGCCATGGCCAAGATGGGCGCCAAGGTGAGGACAATGCGCATTAAGCAGGGATGCCTCGCCCGACTCGGTGCGAAACAACACCAGATCGCGACCAAAATATTTCAGTGGCTTTACTTCACCCACTGCCAGCTCTGCCGAATATCCAATGGAAAACCATCCAAGTGGAATCGGTTTATCATAACGCTTGCTCATACTCTCTCTCTCCAGGTGAACCGCATTTTCTTGAGAAAACTTAAAAAGGTAACTACCGTGTAAAAAAAGTATACGGTTCCCCTTTTCAGGTCAAGAAGAGAATGCCAAAAACACATTAATATTCATTTAGAGTCAGACTTGAGGCCTAAGCAGAGTTGGGCGATGGCTTAAGCCAGAGGTCATAAACCAAAGCGGCTCCCAGTAAAAACCAGAAACAGTTCACGACGATAGCTATTAGAATTTGCGGTAGGTGATTGCTGAACCAAGCTCAGTGCCAAAAATGATGCAATCATGCCTTCAATTTAGTTTGGTTCAAGAGGCAGGGCTGACTCTTGAACCATGCTGTTCTTCAAGAAAAAAACTAGATTTTCGAAGCGTTCCTGAGTGTCATAATCATCATTATGGAGCCAATTGAGTGTGATGGCATTAGTCATGCCTACCGTCATCTCGGCGCAAAATTGCGGGGTCAATCCGGGCTTAAGTTGACTGGGGTCGTGATTATAAAGGCGATAAAAGCTATTGGTCAAAAACGCGAGCTGTGCCGCACCCTGGCTGAGATTGGTCGACATGGAGCTAATCACATAACCGATCAGTTCACGCTCCAGCTTGCTGATATTAGAATTCCGTGCCGCTAAAAGTAACAAGACATGTGAGAGCTGATTACCAAGATCAAGGTCTAGCTCCAGCGCCTCGGTGACTCGATCATCGGTACGCTGAAGTAAATCCGACTGGCATATATCAACCAGCAGCTCATGCTTGG
>JBLHPB010000105.1:0-10034 GCA_047624025.1 Zhongshania sp. | reverse complement strand
ACAGCTTGAATGTTGACGCCAAAATAACTATTGGAGAACTCATTGCCAGCACGCTGCCATTTAAAAACATTGTTCTGCACAGCACTGCCAAACAGGGACTGAGCAAGGTAGCGCCCTTTAAAGGCCTGATTTACGACAGCCCCTTTAATCTCGATGCCCAACTTGATACCCGTAGCAAAGTGGCCAGCTTCAAGGTGAATGCTGATAGCACCCAGTTACCCCTGGGAAAACTGCTCACGGATTTAAAAATAACTGAAGAAATTGCTGGCAACAGCAACGTCAAACTCGCGCTGGCCAGTAGCGGCAATACCGTAACCGCAGCCAAGCACAATCTCGATGGCAACATTGATTTAAGCGCGCAAAATATGCGCTTGAACAATATGAATATCGAACGCGCCTTCTGTCAATTAGTCACTCGCTTACAGCAAGAAACTTTCGACCCCAACAACTGGCCTTTATTTAGCGACCTGAAGGATGCCAGTACAAAAATCACCATCACCAAAGGTGTTGCCAAAATAGAAACACTGCAGGCTGGCGTGACCAAGCTCGCCCTAAGTGGCCAGGGTAAAGTCGATCTAAACAGCGAAGCCTTTGACGTGGTCTTAAACACCCGTCTCGCCCAAGCTGACCAAGACGCCATGGCTTGCAAAATTAATAATGAAAAACTGCTTAACCGCGACATCCCTATTCGCTGCCAAGCCAGCTTTGGCAAAATTGACGCAAAAAGCTGCCTGCCAGATTTTCGCGTGATTGAAGACATTGCCAAGGAAAAAGCCAAAAACAAAATAGAGCAGAAAGCTAAAGAAGCGATTGATAAGAAATTAGGTGGCGAAAAAGGCGAGGCTGCCAAGCAATTATTTAATCAATTTTTCAAAAAGTAGCATCAAAAGGCCACCTCGACACCTAAAGATTCTTTAAGGTGCGGCAGGTTTTGTAAATTTGGGGTCTCGTATCGAGAGCCCATTTTTTTGCCTTAATGGTACTACGGAAAAGAATATGCGCGATGTCCTAGGGCACTTGTTTGAGCTCGATAGCAATATGTTCAAGATCAGCTTTAAAGCAGGTGCCGCATTATCCCCAGATGTTGGCGCAGGATGCTGACAAGCTGCTTAAGAATGCAGAAACTGCCTTGAAACTAAAGCGAGTCACTTCCACACCAGGCACAAGACGTCATAGCTCGGCCTGACTACACACCTAACGCCCAGCCTAAAGCCCGTCAAAATCAGATAGCCATGCCTCATATAACGTCCACACGTATTGGAATATTCGACATCAGTGGTATACCTGTAATGGCATCGTAGTCACTTTCCACGGACACTAAGCGGCCGGTGTTACTGCCGATTTCACTCACCCTGTCATCATCTTCGCCGGGATTGCCGCCGAAAGCATGTGTCATGGAAATAATCCCTTTCAACAATGACGCATCCGGCTCAACAATACCGCGGATAGCGCTATGCGAGGAGGACAGCAATACGGTGTCGCCACTGCTTAAACCAAGGTTTGTTAAGTCTTCTGGGTGCATGTAAGCAGGGTTGTATTTTTTAGCCGAGGATTTCTTTATCTCTCTACCGGCTGAGTTAATCACGGAGTTCTGGCGTCTGCACACCAGCCTAAAGGGGAATTCATTTGACACTTTTGAGTTTGGGGCAGGCTCTAGAAAAACACCCGCTAACTCTTGCATCATCATGGCATTGCCAACACAGAGCTTACCTTCAAAATCAGGGTCCTTAGGCTGGACGGTTTCGTTGACATTGTATATTTTTCCACCGCGATGTTTTTTGACTTCCGCCAGTGGGATTCTGGCATTCGCAGTTAAATTTTCATGCAGCTCGTCAGTGGTCGGCTTGTTTTTCATATCGAGAAAAGCAAAGGCAGGGGAGCTTTCTTGAAACTTATCCCAACCGGTTTGTGACGCCACAAATAAACTAAGCCCCATACGCTGGCCCAAGCCGTAGAAGAATGCCCACTCCTCTACAACATCCGCGCCCTCTGGCGGCTCCACCACCGCAGGCGCGTAACTGGCGTAGGGCTCATCAAATCCTAGGCCATAACCATAGTGTTTATTACCTTCGCACAACTGCGTTGTTGCGGGGGTTTCAAGTGAAAGCTTGGGCGGTATAACATAGTGCGCTAACTCAGCGGTAGCGGTCATGTGGTAATCAAGCACAACCAGCAGCTCTAAATTTTTCAGCGCTTTGTAGGCTTTGTTCTGGTCTGGCCACGCCATCATGGGGTTGCCAGCCAAGCAGATCAATACTTTTACCTGCCCCTCGCCCTCTAACAACATTTCGTCGGCCAAGGCAGCTGTAGGCATGCCACTGGCTGTTTTACTAAGATTGCGAACCCGCATTTTTTCGGGGTAATCCCAGCCTTTATAGGGCGGCCGCGCCTGCGCTTTAGCAATATATGCTGGGGTGAGCACATTGGGCTTAGTCACTTTTTCGCCTGCTCTGGACCAGTAGCCGCACACGGACATCAGGCAATAACCTAAATATTCACTCAAGCTACCGTGTAGTGACATATTGGGGCCGGTGCCCATCGTAACCGCCCCGCCTCGGCTCTTTTTGCCAACGGCTGAGGCATAAGCTCTAGCGGCAGCAATCAGTTGGTCTGCATCTATCGCAGCGCGCTCTGCGACATACTCGGGTGTAAACAGCGCAACACTTTCTGTCAGTGCTTCAAAACCGTCTACATCCTCTTTAATAAAGGCTTGGTCATACAAATTTTCACTAATAATGACATTGAGCAGCCCCGCTAAAACAGTGGGATCTTCGCCGGGCTTTGCTTGCAGGTGAATATGCGCGCGTTTAGCCGTTTCTGTGATTCTTGGGTCGATGACGATAAGCTTAGTACCGCGCTCCACAGCTTCTTTTAGGCGCTGTGCTGGATTATTACCCGGCGCGCCGCTGGCCTTAGATATAACAGGGTTGGCACCCACAATAATCCAGCTATCAGCGGTATTAAAATTCAGTTCTCCCGCACCCCAAAGACCGTGAGCAGCCATGGCGATATGCTTACCAGGCTGGTCAATAGTGCTAGAAGTGAAGTGCATGGGCGAACCAATGCCCATTAAGAATGACACAGCCACCGAGGGCGCAACCGGCGTAGAAACCTGACCAGTACCGCCATAAACGGCGACAGAACGGGGCCCGTGTTTTGCAACAATCGTAGCTATTTTCTCGGCTATTTCGTCCATCGCCGACTCGCTAGCAATATCGTTAAAGGTGTTGCTAGCTGACCGCTTTTTACAATGCAGTAAACGGCTGGGGTTATTGTGCTGCTCCGGAAGTGCTCGTCCCTTAGGGCAGGTGTAGCCTTTGAAATAAGGGTCGTCTTTGTCGCCCGTGACTTTTGTTAATTTCCCAGCGTCTACATGGGCAATTATTTGGCAATAAGCCGGGCATACCCGGCATATGGCGGAATGTGTTTCAGTCAACGTTTACAACCCCTGTTTTTAATTACTTCTGATGATAGTGAAAGGACTTAGTCACACGGCAGATTAATGGCGAGTCCTTCCTGAAGGCGCTTTAGCTGCCATCAAGATATATACATTTTTCGATACTCGGCAAACTGCTGCTTTAAACCCTCTTCACTCAAGCCAAACTGCTCCAGAGTATATTCATGGCCGGGGCGATTTTCGCGGCGATTGTCTTCCTGGTGTTTTGCCATTGCCGCGCGTGCCGTTGCGGTCAGCTCCATACCGATAAAATCATAAACTTTTTGCACCGAACTCAGCGGATCAACAATGGTGTCCTTGTACCAAACATCCAAAAACGCCTCAGCACTATGTTTGCGCGTATTGATGGTGTGCAAAGTGCCTTTGGCGTATTTGGCTGCCCATTGCTCCCCCACTACCTTACTGTCCACCTCGTCACTACCAAGGATCCACAGGTTATAGTTCATGCTCGCGGCTGACGGAATGGTCTGCAGCGGGTCGCGATGCGTCTGAACAATCTTGGCATCAGGAAAAACCTTTAACAGCACCGCAATATGGTGAATGTGGTGTGGGGTTTTTAATAACCAGCGCTCGGCCGTTTGGCCTGTACGTTTTTTCTGCCATTGCAAACACTGCAATAGGCGTTTCAGGTATTCATAGGCTGGGGTGTTGTCATGCTCATCATTCCACTGCCCATAACTGGGTACATTACAAAAAGCATCGGGTACCGTGCTGTAAAAGCTGTGTTCCAGCAAAAGGATATCTTCATCCGCCGCGACAGGATCCATGGGATGAATCGCCGCCAGCTCTGGATTGGCTGCGAGCATTGCAGACACTTCTTGCTCAGCCGAGGTAATGCGAACGTCTTTGCTTTTAAAATCCCAATCCAGCTCAGGCGCTGGGTTGCGCACTTCATACCACAGCGGCGCATAAAAACGTTTATCCGCGGCCAATATCCGGTGAAAGAAGGTCGAGCCGGTGCGCTGCAAACCAATGATAACGACTGGCGCCACAATCTCTTCATCGAGAATATCAGGGTGTTTTGCGATCCAAGCCTCAACCCGCAAACGATTTATCAAGATATTGAGCAAACGCTGATACTGACCAAAGCGACCACCGGCATTGAGATTGGCCTCCTCGTTTAGCGCTTTAACTAAAACAGTCAAGGGTTCGCGAAATGATTCATCGCCGAAATCACTCAGTCCCGTTGCAGCTTGTGCGGCGCGCAGTAAGCTCTCGCAGCTCAGATCCACCTCAGGTATTTGCATTTCTTGTTCCGTCACAATTCACACCTACAATTATTTTAATTTTTCAGAATGCAAGGCAGTTCAACCAGCTTCACTACTCGACAACGTGGGTTCACTATTCGCTCGGCGCCAATCCAACGAAAAGCCATAGTGCCTTCGTGGTGATGGGCGGTTTCCAGCCAATTGGCACAAGCGGGGTCTTTAGCCGAAATAACAATACTGACGCCGCCATCCTGACGGTATTCGGCTGTGTGTTTGTTAACGTGAATTTGCAAATAGCGGTAGTCCAATGACTCCATCCAATAGTTATTTAACTGCAAATTCCAATTATCACATTCTGGAATGTCGTCGACTTCGACCAACAAAGCTTCGTCATCGGCTAACGTAAAATAGCCGTGATAATAATAAATATTGGGGTCACCACCCAGCTTTTGACAATAGGCTTGATCCGCTGCTGGCAGGGTATTGGGATGTTCTTTAAAGCCCTGTGCCCAATCGGCAAACAGAGTTGCAGTGCCATTCACAAAAGCCGCTGCGTTGCGCAGGTTACTGGCAAGCTGCTGCCCGCTCAAAGGGGTAGGTTTAACATTGTCGGCAATGCGTTCAATTTTCAAGTCAGCAAAGATTTCGGTTTTGCGATCTAAGAAGGTTTCTCTGACCAAGACCGCAATGGTGTCTTCGGTGATTTTCAGCCAGTTTCCTGGCTGCGGATGACGCGATAAAATCACCTCAATGCTGCCGTCAGCATTAACCTCTAGTCCACCGTGGGTGTCTAGCGCACCGACTGAACGCATATTTTTATCTTCGTCTTCATAGCCACCAGCAATAGCGATAAAACCCAGATAAGCCACCGTGCCCCGAGTACCAGTAATCCGGTAATCGTGCATGCCATTAATCTCGGCACGCATATAGTAATTGTCAGGATTGTCGGCACCAATCTTGGCGGTTTCGTGGGAGGGGCGATAAAAACTGGGTAAATCTCGGTCGTTGCACTCCATAAACATATCGAGAGCAATGCGGGTTAGGCGGGTTAAATAGCGCCAACCCTCAGCGCGATTTAAGTCATCAGCGGGGGCTTCTGCACGCAGTATTTGTTGGCCGGCGGCTTTCAATTCATCGCAAAACTGATCCCAGGCTTGTCCGCTAATAACGCCATCGTTGTTATTGGTTTCCACAAGCTAATCTCCCCTCATTGTCAGGAGAATCATTCTGGCAGTTTTATGCCAACCTGACCTCACCCAGACAGATGACAGCTTAGCCGAGGCACAGGCCTAATGCCTTGGAACTGGCACTAACAGCTAGGCATAATCAGCCTTCAGCGCGGTTCCTGCTTGCACAGCCCGCTGCCAAGCCAGGCCATCACGTAATTCGCCGTCCTCGCCCAGCTCCGGGTAAGCTAGGCCGTGTTCTCGGCAATATAGGCTCACTTTATTTTGCGCCCACTCAAATAAAGTACGCTGATAGCTTTGCTCATCCAAGCGCCGCTGATCGTACAAACCCGCCAATTGTCGCTGCCGCTGCACCTCAGCCAGAATAATGCCCGCTGCCACCGACACATTGAAGGATTGCACCATGCCCATCATTGCAATAGTGATAAAGACATCAGCCAATTCACAGCCTGCCGCGCTGACACCGAGTTTTTCGGCACCAAGCAAGATCACCGTCGGCTTGCTGTAATCGGGCGCGCGAAAATCAATCGCGCCATCACCAAGGTGGGCTGCACAAATTTGATAACCTTGATCTTTCAATGGCTGTAAAGCCGTGTTGATATCTGGCTGGCGCTGAACATCAACCCAGCGGTGAGAACCCATGGCCGTGCCGCCAAAGACCTTATAGTCTTTATCGGGAATAACGCAGCGCATAGTGCCAATACCCGCCGCATCAGCGGTGCGCACAATCGCTGAAAGGTTGCGACTTTTATGAACATTGTCGGTCACAACCGTGAGATCAGGCTGACGGAACTCCAGTACCTGGCGCAGGCGTTGATAGCGTTCTGCCGTCATTGTGAGGGCCTCGAGTAAAACGCAAATAATCTAGCGCAGTTAATCGCGAAGGCAACTGTAGTTCTGAGCCTGACGCCAGAGCAAAGCCCCTTCACGCCTCAATGACGGCCATCGTCAGGCGCGAAATACACACGGTTTTATCCGCTTCATTGGCGATCCGAATCTCCCACACATGGGTGCGACGACCAATGTGAATGGGTTTTGCCACGCCTCGTACAATCCCCTCACTAACGGCCCGGATATGATTGGCATTGATATCTAAGCCCACGCAGTTGTAGCCCTGTTCAAGACACAGACTGGCCGCTAAACTTCCTAGGGTCTCGGCGAGAACTACCGAAGCGCCGCCGTGCAAGATCCCCATCGGCTGGTGAGTGCGCTTGTCTACCGGCATCGTAGCGGCCAAAAAGTCTTCGCCAATTTCAGTGATTTGCAGGCCAACTACGTCAGCAATGGTGTTGCTCAAAAGTGCATTTACGTCCGCTAAGGCGGGTGTATGTTTCCAAATAGGCATAATTTTCTCGTTGCGATTTTCTTGCAGTCAACAGCGTTGTTGTGCGAGATAAAGAATACACCAGGAGGCATTATAAAGATCCACTGGCATTACAAGTTTACTCTGCTAACATAGCGTCGTAATTATTACCCCTACTACGAGGTTACCTCAATGTCTGCGATCCCTAGAACCGTATATGAAGAAGAACACGAACTGTTTCGTGGTTCCGTGAGAAAATTTTTGGAAACTGAAGCAGCGCCTTACCACGCCCAGTGGGAAAAGGACGGCCAGGTTGATCGCAACATTTGGATTAAAGCCGGCGAGCAGGGATTTTTGTCACCCAGCGTTAGCGAAGAATACGGCGGTGTCGGTGTCGATTTCCGCTATAACGCCATTATTGATGAAGAATGTGGCCGCTCTGGCCTGACTGGTATCGGCTGGGGTTTACACTCTGATATCGCCGTGCCCTATATAGAGCGCTACGGCAGTGACGCACAGAAACACAAATATCTGCCCAAATGTGTGACCGGCGAAATCATCATGGCCATCGCCATGAGCGAGCCAGCTGCGGGCTCCGATTTACAAGGCATTAAAACCACCGCTATCAAAGACGGTGACGATTACATTATTAATGGTTCAAAAACCTTTATCACCAACGGTCAGCTGGCAGACTTGGTTATCGTTGTCGTCAAAACCGACCCCACTGCTGGGGCCAAAGGCACCAGCTTGTTTTTGCTTGAGGCCGACACCCCCGGTTTCAGCAAAGGCAGCAATCTGGAAAAAATCGGTCTAAAAGCACAGGATACTTCAGAGCTGTTTTTCCAGGATGTGAGAGTTTCTAAAGACCAGCTGCTTGGCGAAGAAGGCATGGGCTTTGTGTATATGATGCAAGACCTGCCTCAGGAGCGTTTGAACGTCGCCATTATTGCTATTGCCTGCGCCGAAGCGATACTGGAGCAGACCATAGCCTATGTGAAAGAACGCACGGCCTTTGGCAAAACCATTGCCACCTTCCAAAACACACAGTTTAAATTGGCTGAGCTTGATTCCGAAGTAACCGCCATGAGAGTGTTTCTGGATCGCTGCTTAGAGCTGCACCTTGAACACAAGTTTGATTCGGTTATGGCCGCCAAAGCTAAACTACTTACCACCGACTTGCAGTGCAAAGTTATTGATGAGTGCCTGCAATTGCACGGTGGCTATGGCTATATGTGGGAATACCCCGTGGCCCGAGCATTTGCCGATTCACGAGTACAGCGTATTTACGCTGGCACCAATGAAATCATGAAACTGATTATTGGCCGCGACATTCTCAAGTAAAGCAACTTACTGATTTACTTAGGGCCGCATTTGCGGCCCTTTTTTTGGCGAGTATTTTAGCGGCTCAAGGCTCTTTTCTACGCCAAGCTGCAACGCCAGTAAACGGCCTTGATCTACCTGAATAAGGCCGTGTTTGGGACGGTCCAAATCGACAATAATAAACACAATTAGGGCAGCAAGTTATTGTGAAAAAGCTATAATACCGACATTCACCCAACCGACAGGACAATGATCATGGCAGTTGCTTCCGCACGACATATTTTAGTGAAAACCGAACAGCAGGCGCTGGAATTAAAAACCAAATTGGATAAAGGCGGAGACTTCGGTGAACTCGCCAAAAAGTTTTCAGACTGCCCATCGGGCAAGCAAGGTGGCGACCTTGGCGAGTTCCGCCCCGGCCAAATGGTCAAACCCTTTGATGATGTGGTGTTTAAAAAGGCCGTGCTTGAAATTCACGGCCCGGTCAAAACCCAGTTTGGCTATCACTTGATCCAAACCATTTACCGTAATTAACATCGCTATACTCGGCCGTTCTTAGGCGTAGTAATCCACGGCACGACTGACTCGTAGCTCCTGCTGTGAGTCAGCGTGGATACCCGCCTCTTCTTCAGCCCCAGACAGACCCGCGGCGGCATTTGCTGATCGCTTTGAGTCGCCTTGGGCAGCTGATTCGCCGGCTAATTGCTGGCCCTCACTGCCAAACGCACCATTGCCCAAATTCGGATTATGAGTGACCTTGACCTCATCAAGCCGCAAACCCTGCCCTTCCATACCACTGCTCAACCTTGGCAGCATTTTCTCCACCAGATCACCGGTGTCGCTACTCTGGGTCTGAAACTGCACCGAGGCATTATCACCCTGTATCGACAATTGAATATGAATACTGCCAAGCTCAGCCGGATGCAGCTGAAGTGTCGCAGTATGCACGCCATTATTTGCCATAAAGCCAATACGCGCCGCCATAGCCTGACCCCAGGCCGGATCATCAACCAAACTCTGAGTAATCGGCATGCTCAGGGGAGCGCGGGAAGCACTCACCGATGAACTGGTTTTTAACTGGGTTAGATTGGCTAAATCCACTAAGTCGCTGCTCGCATTCAGCAAATCAGCCTTCTGGGACGCTGTTTTTGTTAAAGCGACACCTTCAGCGCCAAGCCCAACACTTTTCAAAGCTTCACCAAAACCCAGGCCAGATGCAACACCGTTGGTTAACTCAGTACGAGACTGCAGCGAAGCACTGACTGTATTTTCTGCTTTTGCTGGCTGGCCCTGCTGTAACAAAACCACCTCACTACCGTTTGTTAACTCAGTACGAGGCTGTAGCGAAGCACTGACTGCATTTCCTGCTTTTGCTTGCTGGCCCTGCTGTAACAAAACCACCTCGCTCAATCGTGCACTGCTTTTGGACTCTAGATTCAGGCCGCCCTCATTTTTCGCAGCCCCCTGCAGCTTTGCCCAATCCAACTGAACTTGCTGCCAATTCACCACGGCTTCGCCATCAAGGCTTTCAGTCAACCCAGCCACATCAAGGCTTTCTA
>JBLHPB010000104.1:0-10381 GCA_047624025.1 Zhongshania sp. | reverse complement strand
AGCAGCAGCAGTGGGTCATCGCTATGCTCCCTGCTCCAGCCTTCAGCGTTCTTCAATTGTTTGGCCACGTCACTGCCCGCAATTAAGCCATAGAATTTCACCAAATCGGGCAGCCATTGATTTTTAAGTGCCTGCTGGATAAGTTTCTCAGCCACCACCGATTCACCACCCGCAACCAGCACGCGACAATAGGCCAGCACCAGCTGATCATCGCTCTGCCAGCCCCGAGGCACATGCTTCCACCACTGCTGTAAGGCCGCAACATCAGCTTGCGAGGCGAGCTGTTCCAGCTGGCCCATCAATGCCTGGCGCTCCAGACCATTCAATTCTTCTGCAGCAAGAATATTGTGCTTGCGCAAATCCGGGATCAGCGTCAATAAAGAGGCCCAGTCCTGCAAACCCAAATACACTTTTTGTAACAAAATAAGTACCGAAGGATGGCGTTCGGCATTGCGACGGGCGCGAGTCAAGGTCGCTAAGGCCTCTTCCAAGCTGCCCTTATCGATCTGCATTTCGGCTTGAGTTAAGGCCACCGCGATACTGGCCTTATTGCTGGTTTGTTCTGCCAGGCCAAGGTAATGCTGACTGGCGGTGGCGTCATCTAGCTCGTGACTGGCGCGGGCAGCTAATAAATAATTGATAAGTGGCGTTTCGTTCTCTTTGGCAGCATCGGTGAGTAATCGCCGCGATTTCAGCCAATTGCCCTCAACAAAGGCGATCAAACCCAGTGTTGTGTGACTGTGGGCACGATTGGCTTTACGCTCCGACCAAAATGATCCAATGCGACCTGACATCTGCGCGCCTCGGCGCAGACTCATCATCACCATGACAATAACCAGCAACAGTACCACCAGTACCGCCACGCCGACCCAAATGGTCATTTCCACGGTGGTTTGGCCGTAGGCAATGAGGATATAACCTGAGTCATGCTGGATAGCGACCGCCAGGCCTGCAGCGACTACCAGCGCAATAAGTACGAAAATGAAAATAATCATTTGCGTACCTCTTTCTGCCAGCGACTGGCTTTCAGATACTCTTTTAAACTGCGCATGGAAGCGGAAATATCCGCCACCTCAACACCCACCGGCGTGGCTTTAAGCTGGGCAATCTGTTCTAGCAAGGTGTCGCGGTGACTGTCGAGCTGGTAGTAACTGTCCAACCAAGTCGCGGCCTTGTCTAAAGCACGCTGATATAACAGTGGACGATTGGCCAAAACCGCCATTTGCGCCTGTTCAAACATCAACTGTAAATTGGTGCGCAGGGCCAGCTCCTGCTCTGGCGCTAATTGCAACTGGAAATTTTCTTGGTGATGGCTAATGCGAATATAGCTGCGCAATTTATCCCAGGCCCGACCCAAGCCGCTCTGCAATCGTCCCTGCCAATCTTCACTAACCGTCTCAACCACTTCCGGCTCATAGCTCGGCGCTTGGAACAGCCTCAGCTTGCCAGCTTGCGTGGCTAAAGCCTGCAATGCCAAATAAACTCCTTCAACATCGACATCGGCACTGCTTTGCAGAGCGCCGATTTCTTTGGCGAGCTGCGCCCGGACTGGGTACAAGGCCGAATCATCCAGCTCTTTTAAGATACCGTCGGCGCTGCTTAACAGCTTTGCCGCGGCGCGAGCATCATGACTGAGCTGTGCTCGTTGATTGGCCAGCCGCAATAAATATTCCACTTCGGCCAACAGCCAATCGCGGCGATCAACCGTCGCCAGGCTTTGCACTCTTAACTCCAGATCTTGGCTGCGACGATTAAGATCCGCATACTGACTGCCGTTATCACTGCGCAGCTGACTCATCGCCTCGCGTTGGGTCGCAAACGCGGCGTTCATTTCGTTTTGTGTGGCACTGAGCTCAGCGATTTCGCTCTGAAACGTATTTGATGTTTGCGTTTTCGCTGTGGCCAGTTGGTAATCCTGCCAATACATCCAAGCCGCTAATGCGGCGGCGGCCAGCGCAATCAAAAAAGCGAAGAAAGCCAATACTAGAGCGCCGCGCCCCTGTGTCTTTTCTTTCTTGGGTTTTTTATCCGGCTCTAGTGCAGCCTTGGACGCACTGATCTCCGGAGCGGCTACCTTGCTTGCTGGTATTGTGGGAGTAATCACCTTTTCTTCATTATTTTCCGGTTTGTCACCGCTCATAATACTCTCTCAATAAGACTCAGGTTTGATACTTTCCGCCAGCACCTGCAAGGCTTTTAAGCTTGCCTCAGTGCCAGCATTTTCGGCTTGTAGCAAGCGTTTAAAACCCAGCTCGCGGGCCAGTGCCACCACCCGTGCGCTGGGTAACAGCAAATGAAACTGGGCGGCACTTCCAATCAGTAATTCGTGGAGGTGGGCGAGGGTTTCGCCACTATTCACACAAATGGTATTAATCTTTTGTTGTAACAGCAATTGCTTAAACTGGCCACTGTCTATCTCAGGTTTCAGACGCTGGTAGCATTCAGCATAGTCTACTCGCGCGCCTTGTGCTAAAAGCTGTTCGGCGAGGTATTCACGACCGCCAAGGCCGCGAAAGATGAGGACTTTTTGGCCCTGCAAGTTCTGCAACGCGGCATTCTGCAGCAGGCTTTCACTGTTCATGGCCAGACCATTGCCGGATGCCACCGCAATATCGCGCTGCTTAAGAGCGGCAGCTGTCGCCGCGCCAATAGCGTGAACCTGCAGTCCTAGCGGCCACTGAGGCCAAAACTGATCGACCAGATCAAGACCGTGCTCAACCGCATTCACACTGATAAAGATCAAATGCTGATAGTCGTTCAGATTCATAATTCGCTGACGACTGGCCAAGGCGGCTGGCGAACTTCCCAGCAGCTCAGCAATCGCCAGTAGTGGCTGTAATACCACCGTAGCACCCGCCTCGCAAAGGGCCGACTGCAATTCTGCACTGCGATCAATTGGCCGGGTAACTAATACCCTCAGCCCGGCCAAATTAGGCTGGTTTGGCATTGCCATAAACCGCCTGCAGAATTTCGGCTGCGCCCTGGGCCAGCAGCAACTCCGCTACCGCAACACCCAGCGCTTCTGGTTCGTCTTCTGACCCCCACCGCTCGGCACTTAGGATGGTCTTGCCGTCGGGACTGCCGACTTTGGCTCGCAGCCACAATTGCCCAGGCTTGTCTGGCGCCGCAATCGCGTAGCCCGCAATGGGTACCTGACAGCCGCCTTCAAGTCGGCGATTCATGGCTCTTTCTGCCATCACCTGCTGGGCACTGACCTTATTGTGCAGAGGCTGCAGCAGGCGGTTCACACGCTCGTCATCCAGTCGGGTTTCTACCCCCACAGCGCCCTGACCACAGGCCGGAAGACTGGACTCTACTGACATTAAATCAGCTATCCGCGACTCCAACTTTAAGCGAATCAAACCGGCGGCGGCGAGAATGATGGCGTCAAATTCGCCACTATCGAGCTTGCGTAGACGAGTTTGGACATTGCCGCGCAAACTGGAAACTTCAAGGTCTGGTCGCTGCGATCGCAACTGACACTCGCGGCGCAAGCTGGACGTGCCCACCCTCGCACCCTGTGGCAGCTGATCGACATTGCCGTAGTGATTACTCACAAACGCATCGCGAGGATCTTCACGCTCACAGATAATGGCCAAGCCTAGGCCTGGCGGGAATTCCATCGGCACGTCTTTCATCGAATGCACCGCAATATCGGCCCGACCATCGACCAAGGCCTGCTCCAACTCCTTAACAAACAAAGCCTTGCCGCCAATTTTGGAGAGTGGCGAATCTAGCAATTGATCACCACGGGTAGTCATGCCAATGAGCTCGACCTCTAAACCGGGATGCGCAGTCTGTAATTCAGCCTTGATAAACTCCGCTTGCCAAAGCGCCAGCAAGCTTTCGCGGGTGGCAATGCGGATGATATTCGAGGACATAGGAGGTTCCGTCACAAATTAAAGACATCCATGATACGCCAGCACTGACAGAGACTAAACCTCTATGTCGGCTAAAAACGCTAGCCTCGACATAGCTACCAACAACACTGACAACATTTAAAATAGCGAATCTACGGAGCTATTTTTATCTGATTTAAACGTGCGCGCAGTGCCGGCAGGTGGCGACGACTGATTTTGGGACCATTGCTGACGCCTTCTATGCACACTCGGTATCCACTGACACCCTGTCGTTCAATACCATGAACATAGTTAAGTGCGACCAGCGCATTGCGATGCACTCGAACAAATTGCTGGGCAAACTCAAGCTCCAATTCCCTTAAGCTATCATCAATAATCAACTCACCATCGGGGTGGACGGCCGTCACGTATTTTTGATCCGCGTAGAAATATCGCACGGCAGAAACGGGCAGTAGGCTAACGCCTTTGACGCTGGTGGCGCAAAGTTGCTGCCGCTGAATGGGCTCGTTAATGCTGGCAAGTGCCGCAAGCTGAAGCTGATTTAGGCGTGATAAATGGGTAAATACCGCCGCCAATTTGTCTCTCTGTATGGGTTTAAGCAAATATCCCACCGCATGGGATTCAAAAGCCGCAATGGCGTATTCATCATAGGCGGTACAAAACACGATGGCCGGGGCGGGCTGCAACGTCGCCAAGTGCCGGGCCAATTCAATGCCATTCATGCCTGGCATGGAGATATCCAATAGCAATACATCTGGCAGACAACGCTGGTACTCAAGTAAGGCTTGCTCGGCATTGGCGGCCTCAGCCACCACCTCAATATCACTTAGCTCGGCAAGCAAACGCGCCGCGCGTTGCCTGGCTAGTGACTCATCGTCAACCAAAAGCACTTTCATCGCGGCATTTGCCTGCGCTCATAGGACAGTGGAAATACAGCCTGCGCCCGATAATAGCGGTCTTCGCGCTGGGCGCTAAAACTGGCTTGCTCGCCAAACAAGGCCTGTAAGCGCAGGCGAATATTGTCATTGGCCATGCCATTGCCGCGGACGCTGGACACTGTTTCCGCATAGGGATTGCTGACGTCAAACTTCACTTGCTCATCACTAATATTGGCGCTGATGGTGACGATACCGCCCTCAGGAAGTTGTTGGATACCGTGCAAAATCGCATTTTCCAGTAGTGGTTGTAGCAATAGTGACGGTATCAGCACATTATCGTCCAACTCAACCGCCTGCCAATTAACCTCTAGGCGCTCACCCAGACGGGCCGTTTCAATGCGCAGATAGCACTCACATAATTCCCGCTCATCGCACCAGGGCACCAAACTCATCCCACCCTGTAAATTGGCTCGAAACAGCGCAGCTAAATCCTCCACCGCCTGCTCGGCTTTATCCGGCGCTATATTGATCAGGCTGCTGATACTATTAAGGGTATTAAACAAAAAATGTGGGCGAATACGAGAATGTAGAGCATCCAATTGCGCGTGCAAAATACTCTGCTCTCGCAATCTAAACTGTAAACTGAGATAGGCATAGCGCATACCCACGCCCAGTAATAGTGACGCGACCGCCAGGGTATTGGCAATTTGCCAGCCGTCAAACTGCCAATGCTCACCGCGCAATACGCCACTTGCTAAGCCCTGAGCAAGTACAGTCACCATTGTGACCCAGCAAAGTTCAATAAAAAAACTAAATCCCGCTGAAAATGCAGTACTGCGATGCTGGAAAATGGGCCGGCAAAAATTGAGAATAGTGGCCGCGCCAAGTAGACACCAGATGACGTACATGCCGGTCATGGCAAACAGTAGCCAGTCGAATTGTTGCAGACCGGATTGCAAAATAGTCAGCGACAGAGACAGTAAAACGGCCAACAACACCATCAACAATATTGATGGCGGACTCAAAATGTCGCCAATAAAAGAAACTTGCCCGGAATACTGAACTTCAGATTGGTCTTCTATACGACGCTGCACGTCATCCGCCTTGCTAGTTTTGCCAACAGGCTAAAGCATAGCAGGCTCAAGACCGAGCGGATACATACTGAAAATTTCCATTAAAGTGCTTGCCAAGTTTTGCTTAGTTTAAGGAATAGGATGTCTAAACACTGTTATAATGCCGGTCTTTTCTGCCGCCGCCTTTCAATGAATGCGGCGGCCTGCACCGCGACACAGGAATACGCCCAATGAGTGATAAAGAACCGAGCATCAAGCCCTGGGGAGGCCGCTTCAGCGAAGCCACAGACCAATTTGTTGAACGCTTTACCGCCTCGGTCAGCTTCGATCAACGCCTCTATCACCACGACATCAATGGCTCTCTGGCCCACGCGGCAATGCTGACAAAAGTCGGGGTATTAACCGCGGCGGAACTTGAAAAAATACAGACTGGCCTAGAAGAAATTCGCGCAGAAATTCTCGCCGGCACTTTCGAGTGGTCGATCAGTCTTGAAGACGTGCACATGAATATCGAGGCCCGTCTCACCGATAAAATTGGCATCACCGGCAAAAAACTGCACACTGGGCGCTCGCGCAACGATCAGGTTGCCACCGACATCCGTCTGTATTTGCGCGATGAACTGGCGCTTATCGTCACTGAATTAAGTCGGCTACAACGTGGCATGATCGAGCTCGCCACCCGCGAAGCCAATACCATCATGCCCGGCTTCACCCATTTGCAAACCGCCCAGCCGGTCACCTTTGGTCACCATATTTTGGCCTGGAACGAAATGTTGGAGCGCGACTACGGTCGTTTCCAAGACTGCGCCGCGCGTTTGAATCAGTGCCCGCTCGGTGCTGCCGCACTGGCGGGCACCACCTACCCCATAGATCGCTACTACAGTGCCGAGCTTTTGGGTTTTGATCGCCCCACCGAAAACAGTTTAGATTCGGTCAGTGATCGCGATTTCGCCATTGAGTTCGCAGCTGCAGCCAGCCTGCTGATGACGCATATGTCACGCTTCAGCGAAGAACTGGTGCTGTGGACTTCAGCGCAGTTTAAATTTATTGAATTGCCAGATCGCTTCTGCACCGGCTCGTCGATCATGCCGCAAAAGAAGAACCCCGATGTACCCGAATTAGTGCGCGGTAAAGTTGGTCGGGTTAACGGTCATCTCATCAGTTTATTAACCCTGATGAAATCTCAGCCGCTGGCCTATAACAAAGACAATCAGGAAGACAAAGAGCCGCTGTTCGATATTATCGACACCGTCAAAGACTGCTTAAAAGCTTATGCAGATATGGTGCCGGCGATTATAGTCAACGCCGATGTGACCCGCGAAGCGGCGATGCGCGGTTTTTCTACCGCCACTGACCTCGCCGACTACTTGGTTCGCAAAGGCCTGCCTTTCCGTGACGCCCATGAAGTGGTCGGTAAATCCGTGGCCTACGGCATAGCTGAAAACAAGGACCTGTCGGAAATGAGCCTAGACGAATTGCGTACCTTCAGCGCAGATATCGAGCAAGATGTGTTCGAGGTTTTAACCCTGGAAGGCTCGGTCAACGCCCGCGATCACATTGGCGGCACCGCGCCCAAGCAAGTATTGGCCGCTGCCGAACGTGCCGCTGATCGAATCAAACTGCGGGGCTGAAACAACACTAAGGTCATAAGACTTTAGGGCATATACCGGCACGACTTTTATCCTCACTGTAATTTGGGGACAGTTTACTTATCTAGGCGCAGAAGTCGTTTTTTTGTATTTACTAGCAATTAAGTAAACTGTCCCCGAATTGCCCAAGCTATTGGCGGCACCGCCCCAACCACCGAGAGTGCTAGTCAGCTATTAAGCCCGCGTTGACTTCATATGACCGGGTATTGCCGCAATACCCAGTCATATCAATGACTCATAAATAATTATTCGCAAAGAAGAGTTTTCACCGAAGGATTTATGCTTTTGCGGTGTTAAAGTAAGAACTAAGCTTATTCCTTCCGCTGAGTGCCAACCCACTGACAGGAGTCCTCTGTTTATGCTGAACACAGCACATCGAACCCTTCTCGTCTTGCTGCTCCCTGCTCTGCTCAGCGCCTGCGATGATGCCCCTGCAGCCGCCAGCCATACCCGCCCTGCACCGACGGTAAAGGTGCTCACTCTCACCCCGCAAACAGTTGAAGATCATCTTTTTGCGCTTGGCAGTCTGCTTGCCAATGAGTCCGTAGACATCAGCAGTAGCGTCACCGAAAAAATCCTAAGCATACATTTCGACGATGGCCAAACGGTTGACGTCGGGCAATTACTGGTCCGCCTGAATCAGGACGAAGAAGCCGCCCAACTGCAATCGGCTCGCGCCGACCTTGCCGAACACGAGCGCGAGTTACTGCGTCTACAAGGTTTACTGCGCAGTCAATCTGCTGCCCAGACCGAATACGATCAACGCCAAACGTCCAAACTGCGCGCCGAAAGTAAAATTGCTGAAGTCCAGGCACTAATTGCCGAACGCACTATTCACGCGCCCTTTGCGGGAGTTGTTGGCCTGCGCCAAGTCAGCCCCGGCGCGCTAATCAGTCCCGGTACCGTGATCACCAGCCTGGATGATATCCGCCAACTGCGACTGGACTTTCAACTGCCCAGCATCAAACTCGGCAAACTGGCACCCGGCCAAAAAATTCTGGTTCACAGCGACGCCTTCGATGTCGATATCACTGCTCGCGTTAGTGCCATTGCTACCCGCGTCGATCCCGCCAATCGCAGCGTCACGGTCCGCGCCATCATCAACAATGCCGAGGGCGCACTTAAACCCGGCATGCTGATGCGCGTTACTTTAATTAGCGGCGAGCGAGAATCACTTCTCATTCCCGAGTCGGCACTGCAAAGTGTGCAACTCGCTCACTACGCCTGGCTAGCCATCGACGGTAAAGCGGCGCGCCGCACGGTGACACTGGGTATGCGCAAACCCGGTTATGTCGAAGTTGTCAGCGGCCTCAATGCCGGCGAGCAGCTCATTTACGAAGGCTATAGCACTCTGCAAGACGGCATGTCGATCACGATCCAGGAGCAATAGCCATGCTAATTTCCGATACCGCCATCAAGCGCCCAGTGTTTGCCGTGGTCATCAGTTTATTGCTGCTAGCCTTTGGACTACTTGCCTTTGAGCGTCTGCCACTGCGTGAGTATCCGGATATTGACCCACCGATTGTGTCGATAAGCACCGCCTACGTTGGCGCCTCAGCCGAGGTGGTAGAGTCGCGCATCACTCAGGTCATTGAAGATCGCATCGCCGGAATTGAGGGCATTAAGACCATTGATTCCACTAGTCGCGATGGTTTCTCCTCAATTAACATCGAATTTAAACTTAATCGCGAGATTGATTCCGCTGCCAACGATGTTCGCGACCGCGTCTCTGGCGCCCTCGCAAGTCTACCCGAAGAAGCACAAGCACCCGAGGTGCGCAAAGCCGACGCCGATGAACAGGTGGTCATGTGGTTCAACCTCACCTCAGATACTCACAGCTCAGTTGAGCTAACCGACTACGCCCAACGCTATATTGTTGATCGTTTTGCGGTGATCGACGGCGTTGCCAGAGTCCGCATCAGCGGCGGCCCCGAGTACGCTATGCGAATTTGGCTGCGTCGCGAAGCCCTTGCCGCCCATGAACTCAGCGTCAGTGATATTGAAGATGCCCTGCGTAGAGAGAACGTGGAGTTACCCGCCGGTTCTTTAAAATCTATAGATCGAGATTTTGTGGTTAAAGTGGCTCGGCACTTTTTTAGCCCGACCGACTTTGAACAGCTGGTTATCAAGCGCGAAGCCAATGGCTATTTGCTGCGTCTGGCGGATGTTGCCCGAGTAGAATTAGGCGCCGCCGAATACCGCAATGCTTTCCGTGGTAATGGGATTCCCATGGTCGGCGTCGGCATTGTCAAACAGAGTGTGTCGAACACCCTAGCGGTCGCTGAAGCCGCGCGTACCGAAGCCGTCAAAATTCGTCACAGCCTACCCGATGGCGTAAAATTACACTCCAGCTATGACAGCTCGGTCTTTATCGCCAGCGCCATCAGCGAGGTCTACAACACCCTATTTATCGCCGCCGGCCTGGTCATTCTGGTGATCTTTTTATTCCTCGGCGATGTTCGCGCCATGTTGGTGCCAGCGTTGACGGTGCCGATCTCGCTGATTGCCACCTTCACGGCTTTATACGCCTTGGGTTATACCGTGAACCTCCTGACTCTGCTGGCATTGGTGCTGGCGATTGGCCTGGTGGTGGACGACAGTATTGTGGTGTTAGAAAACATCCATCGCCGCCTGCTTAGCGGCGAGTCACCGCTGGTCGCTGCCTATCGCGGCAGTCGCCAAGTGGGTTTTGCGGTTATCGTCACCACCGCGGTGCTGGTGGCGGTCTTTGTGCCGATCAGTTTTTTACAGGGCGATATTGGCCGCCTGTTTGGTGAATTTGCCGTCACTATGGCAATAGCCGTGATCTTTTCCAGTATTGTTGCGCTGACCTTGTCGCCGGTTATCTGCGCCAAAGTCCTCAAACGCGATGCCATGCATGGCGGTCTCGCGACGTTTGTTGAAAAATTTCTACAACGTAT
>JBLHPB010000103.1:0-10463 GCA_047624025.1 Zhongshania sp. | reverse complement strand
TAATCGACGCAGGCTTTAGTGATGCTGAGTATTTAGTACCCGCGGTCTTTATGCTGATTTTTGCCACAGTTATCGCCCACGGCTTTTCTCTGGGGCCGTTAACTAAATTGCTCAAACTGAGTTCACCTGGCAAGGGCCGCATTCTTATTGTCGGCGCTTCGCCCTGGACGATTGAACTCGCCACTACCCTGAAAAAAATCAATCAAGAAGTAGTCATCGCTGATACCGAATGGGGACGTTTACAAGCAGCTAGGCAACAAGGTATTGATACTTGGTTTGGCGAGGTGCTGTCAGATTTGGCCGAAGAAACCATGGCCTTAGACAATCTATACACCGTGCTGGCGGCCACTGGCAACAGCCACTACAACTCTATGGTTTGCAATCATTTCGCCCCGCACATGGGTCGCCATCGAGTATTTCAGCCCTATGAAAGTGGCTCCGAGCACAATAACCGCGTGGTTTCTGAAACTCGCCGGGGTATCACCGCATTTTCCAGCAATATTTCCTTTGCGGAGATGTGGACAAGGATGATTCGCGGTTGGACTATCCGCAAAACTACGATTACCGACACCTATAGTGAAAAGGATTTTCTTGCCAAATTACCGGAAGATGCCATACGTCTTGCGGTAGCTCCTGAAGGCGGCAAGCTAGAATGGTTGAGCCAGAAGGCCCGTAAACTCCAAAACGGCGATACCATACTAAGTTTTGTGCCACCGGAACTCAAAGCCAGCGAAGCCGAAGCAGAAAGCTCACCCGGATAAATAGGCCATAGAGAGGCAATGCCTCCCTCAAACCCTGGATGCGCCAAATAATAATTATGGCTACATCACTAAACGAGGAGCCTGAAAGTGAAAGCTTTACGCACGCCCGAGGAATGTTTTCAAAACCTAGAGGGCTATCACTTCGCCCCCCCACTATCTGTTTGTCGATGATACCGAGGGCGGCGAGTTGCGCTTGCACTATGTCGACGAAGGACCACCACAAGCCGCGCCAATACTACTGCTACACGGTGAGCCAAGCTGGAGCTACTTGTATCGTAAAATGATTGCCGCTTTAGTCGCAGCAGGACACCGGGTAATCGCCCCAGATTTGCTTGGCTTTGGCCGCTCAGATAAGCCTGCTAGCCGCAACGACTATAGTTACCAGCGTCAGCCAAATTGGCTAAGAGCAGTGTTGGTGCAGCTAGACTTACAAAACATCACACTTTTTTGCCAGGACTGGGGTGGCTTGCTGGGCTTGCGCTTATTGGCCGAAGGTAATCTGCGCTTTGCCCGCGCGATTGCCGCCATCACCATGCTGCCAACAGGCGACCACGATCACGGCGAGGCATTCAAACAATGGCGGCAATTTTCTCAATCAGTGCCTGAATTTACGTTTGCCAAAATGATTGCTGGCACTTTACCAGTCGATTGACTGCTGAAGTCATGGCTGCTGGCGGCGATGCCATTTTCCAAAAATCAATTCCAGGCTGTGCGGGTCAAGCTCACACGATCATTATCGACGGTAGCCATTTTCTGCAAGAAGATCAAAGTGAGCGTCTAGTCGGGGTTATGCTGAACTTTATTGCAGTGACATAGATCTTTCGGAACTAAAGAGTGCCGACCACGGCACTCCGAACAGCTATTGAATTGATTACAAACTCATAAAATCAGGCACATTAAACACCCAACTTTTTTCCTCAGCACGCCGACTGATTTGCCAGCCGGATGGCCCGCGGCGGTATTCGTCTACATACCAGAGGCCCAACATAAACACCTTTTTTTCCTCACCTAGCGGCATTTCCATAGGGTTAAAACACATCACCCGCCCCGTCGCAGTCTCGCCATTGATAGTAATTTGAATATTGGCATTGAGATGCTGAGAGGCACTAAACGCTGGCAGGGCCTCTTTTAAAAACACCAATGTCGATTCTAGATCACCCACCGAGCCGCCAAACGCGGAATAATCAATATGGGCGTCAACGGTAAAAATATCACGCAATTCGTCAATTGATTTGCGATCTATAATATCGGCATAGCGATACAACATATCCTGAATTTCAAAACGGTCTGACATTTCTTGCATACTTAAAGGCACAATTTTCTCCCGCTATTATTGTTTGTTATGAAAGTATGGGCTATACAAACAAAAAACGGCTCACCCAAACAGGTGAACCGTTTTACGCCGTTCAAACACCTGAAACTCAGTCCAGTTTGAACACCTTACGCGCATTCTCGCGAAGGAATTTGGGCCACACCTCATCTTTAAACGGTACATTAGGCATATCTTTAAAGATCCGATCCAGCGACAGACCCATGGGAAAATAACCAGCGTACATGATTTTGTCAGAACCGCGACTATTGGCGAACTTAACAATCTCTTCTGGATAGTGCTTAGGTGCAAAAGCGCTGGTCATGTAATACAGATTAGGGTATTTCAACATCAGCTTCCAAGCCAGCTTTTCCCAAGGCTCGGCGCCGTGACGCATAACCACTTTCAATTCAGGGAAGAACCAGCAAACCTCATCCAACAGCTCCACTTTTTGAGGCGCCATGGGCAAACGTGGCCCCGGTACACCAACACAGGGGCAAAATGGAATGTCCAGCTCTACACACTTGGCATAGATGGGATACCACTTTTTATCGTCATAGGGCACCTGTGGGCACAGGCCAGACGCAAATCCGGTAATGGCCTTAAGACCGTAGTCTTCATAAAAGCGCACCATCTTGCGAACTTCGTTCATGCCGTTATTGGGATTGACTTCTAAACAAGGAAAAAAGCGATCTGGGTGGCGTTTAAGAGCCTCTAGAGCGATTTCATTTTTATCGTCAATGCCGAGCATAGCGCGATCTATATTGTGCTTGTCCATTTGCTCAATGGTATAGGCGATATAATCTTCTTTCTTACCGCTGTCAGGTATGTCTTTAAACATATACTGAGCCGGCATCTTGAACATATTGCGACTTTCATCGTCCATCAACAGTGGCTTCATAAACTCATACCACTGGCTATTGTCTTCGCCAGGCACGCTTAACATTAAATCAATAACTTTGACGTCTGTTGGCATCGCCATCTGATCGGCTCCTATATGTTTTTAAGATCACTGCCACGCAAGGCAACTTGTTGAGGATATTCTTGACGATATGGCGAAGGCTCACAATGGCATTAGACGCCAGAAGGGTAAGCAAAAACGGTCATCCCTGAGTAATTTAACCCGCCTTAAGTGCCGTACGCAATTGTTCAGCCATGTCGACCAGGGCTGCTTGGGGTGCCGCATGACGGCCATGAATTTGCATGGGCTTGCCGTGAAAACAGGGAATAAGATGATTGTGATAATGAAACACTGTCTGCCCCGCCGCGCGACCATTTAATTGGTGCACACCTAAACCATCGGCCTTGCTGACACGTTTGATAATTGGCGCCAGAAGTCGACTATGCAGGGCGATTGCCATTGTTTCAGCTTCGCTCAAGGAGAAAATGTTGTCGTGATGTTTGATTGGGATTACTAATGTGTGACCCGCCATAACCGGCGCAATATCCAAAAAACTCAGCACGCGGTCATCGCGATAGAGAATATGGCCCGGCGCTTTCCCACTAATAATTTTACAGAAAATACAGTTCTCTACGACAGTTTCGTCGCCAAATAATCCACCCTGCACTCAGACCTCCATTGGCCCGCTATCGAGCTCGTAAATGCCGTGATAAGGACATGAAGTAGGGTCAATACTACGGAAACGATATAGCCCTTTATCATCCAGCTCCCTAACCATGCGTCCCTCGATACAGAGGAAATGAAGATGCGCAACCAGCTCGCCGAGTGCCAAACCTAAAATACTGTCGTCAATTTTCCGCTCAAATAACACGCCTAATAGGTCTAAGCACACTCTTGGCTCCACGCAGGCTTTCTCGAGAGCAGCCAAGTGACCCTCATGATGGGCAATCAAATATTCCAGACGGGCCTGCACACCATAAAATGGGGCATTATGGGCAGGCATCACCAGAGTATCGGGGTGAATATCGCGCTGAAAACGCCGTAAACCATCCAACCAATCTGCTAGCGGGTTAGCCTCTGGCTCCGAGGCCATCACACTAACATTTGAAGTAATACGAGGAATAATCTGATCTCCGGACAACATCAGTTTATCCTCAGCACAATACAGGGAGGCATGTTCCGGTGAGTGGCCGCCCTCAGTCATAATTTTCCACTCGCGACCACCAATACTCAAGGTCTGGCCATCCCGCAAGCAACGAAAGGCAGTGGGAATTGGCGAGCAAATTCTGCCGAAGCCACGATTTCGCTTGGCTTGACTCTCAATATAAGCTTCACTGACACCAGCTCGACGATAATACTGCTGACTAGTCCAGCTCATCTCACCAGAACCAAGATTAGTAAAAGCTAGAGCAGAATAATATTCCTTAAAACTCATATACAGCGGCACCCGCAAAGTGTCACACAACCAGCCCGCCTGCCCAACATGATCAGGATGCATATGAGTGCAAATTACACCGAGTACCGGTTTATCAGCCATCTGCTTGGCAAACAGTAATTCCCAACGCTCTTGGGTATCACCAATCTGCATACCGGTATCCACAATCCACCAGCCCGCGTCATCTTCCAGCACATAGAGGTTGATGTGGTTTAAGGCCATGGGCAGAACCATTTGCAGCCAGTACACCCCGCGCGTGACTTCCAGCCACTCTCCTTTTTCCGGCACGGCATCAAGGGGATAGCTAATCCCAGTTCGGGAATTAAGACTCATAAGGATTCCAAATTAATGAATACAACAGCCTATTTAAAAGGTCGACGCCCCAAGCAAAATACCAGTGAATTTAGCCACTGATGCTTTGCTTACAGGATTAAGCTAAGCGCAGAGGTAACTGCCGCAAACGTTGACCCGAGGCGGCAAAGACCGCATTAGCCAAGGCCGGCGCCAATGGCGGAACACCTGGTTCCCCCACGCCTGCTGGGGCATCGGTGCTTTCTAGCCGATACACTTCAATTTCTGGCGACTCATTCATACGCAGCATTTCATAGTCATGGAAATTACTTTGCTGAACCGCGCCATCCACCACTGTAATTTCGCCCTTTAGCGCAGCAGTCAAGGCAAACACAATACCGCTTTCCATTTGCATGGTAACAATATCCGGGTTCACGACCATTCCGCACTCGACCGCACAAACCACTTTATGGACTCTGATTTTGCCCTCAGTAATCGAAATATTTACGACTTCTGCTACCACGGTGCCAAAGGATTCATGCACGGCCAAACCTTGAAATTGTCCCACCGGAGGGTTGCCCCAGTTAGCCTTCGCGGCGGCCATTTCCAACACTTTGCGGCGCCGTGAATCACTGGGCAAATACTGCAGACGAAACTCCAAAGGATTTTGGCCACTGCGATGCGCCAGCTCATCGATAAAGCTCTCGATAAAAAAGCCATTCTGCGAATGCCCCACCGATCGCCAATAGCCTAAGGGAATCGAGGTTTCCTGCATCACGTAATCGGTACGCATATAAGGAAAATCATAATCGTTGTGAGCCAGACCTTCGATAGCCGAGGGGTCACTGTCAGCCGCCAAGCCGCCAATACGTTTATGTAAACCGTTAGGGAGCCACTGGGGAAGCAAAGTATTGGTAATATAAGCGATAAAGCCGCTTATGATGCTCGGCGCAACCAATTTGGTCTGCAAGCTGGTTACCACCTTATCATTGATGGTGGCTGAGAATTTAACCGTGGCGTTAGGGCGGTAAAAATCACTGCGCATATCGTCTTCACGACTCCACATCACCCGAACTGGCTCGCCGCTGACTTGAGCGACGCGCGCGGCCTCAACCAAATAATCTGGCATAATCCGGCGGCCAAAGCCGCCACCCAGCATCTGATTATGGATACGTATTTGCTCGCGCTGATATCCCGTGGCATCGGCAATCTCAGACATGGCAATATCTGGAGACTGATTGCCGGTCCATATTTCAATTTTATCGTCGGTGACGACTGCCAATGCATTCATTGGCTCCATGGTCGCGTGAGCTAAGTACGGTACATCGTAAACGGCTTCCACCAGTTCACCGACAGCAGCACTGGATTCACCGCGCTCCTCGACGTTCTTGCCTTCGGCGCTAGCCAATAGCTCGTGGCGCTCCGCGCGCAATGCCTCGCTGTTCACACCGGCTAACGGACCCTTGTCCCATTCGACTTTAACCGCCGTGGCCGCTTGACGAGCCTGCCAATAGGTTTTGGCCAAGACTGCCACTGAACCATCGACTTCAAAAATAGAATGCACCCCGGATTTAAGCTTGGCCGCGCTGGCATCAAAGTTTTTCACCTTGCCACCAAAGTGTGGAGAGCGCAGCAGTACTGCAGTGAGGGCGCCAGGATACTGCACATCTATACCGAAATCCGCCGTCCCTGTTACTTTGGCCCTGGCGTCCAGCCGCTTGTCATACTTACCAATATATTGAAAATCTTGGGGCGACTTTAAACTGACTTCTGTGGGGACGGGCAGCGTACGGGCAATTTCCACCAATTCAGCAAAGCCGATTTCACCGCCTGCATGCAATACTTTACCATCTTTCAAATTCAGGCTCGACGCCGCCAGGCCTAGCTTTTGAGCCGCCGCAGCTATCAACATTGCGCCAACCGTTGCAGAAGCTTCGCGCAACACCTGATAACTGACTTTAATCGAGGAGCTACCACCAGTAATCATCACGTACATAGTTGGGTCGCGAAATTCAGGGAAAAACTCAGCGTGCTGGATCGTCAACAAAGACGGATCCATATTCAAATCTTCAGCCGCGATGGTGGCCATGCCGGTGTACACACCCTGCCCCATTTCGACTTTGTGCAGCTGTAAAATGACCTCGCCTGCCGGGCTCACCTGTAAAAAGGCATTTGGCTGCAAATCACTCGAGGACAAATGCGGGTAACCCGGAGTAGTACAAGCTGTTAAATTAAAACCAATGGCAATACCACCACCTAAAACAGCACTGCTTTTAATAAACCCGCGACGGGAAATACTCATGACTGCACCCCTGCTTGCGACTTAGGCTCAAAATGCTGTACCACTGATGTTGCGGTGTTAGCCAAATCTGCGGCGCGATGAATCGCCTTGCGAATACGTGGATAGGTGCCGCAACGACAAATATTGCCCGACATAGCCGCATCAATATCAGCATCACTGGGGCTGGCATTTGCCGCCAACAAAGCCACCGCAGACATAATCTGACCGGATTGGCAGTAGCCGCACTGAGGCACATTCATTTCCAACCAAGCTTGCTGAACCGGATGCAAATCAGCATCTTGGGTAGTCAGACCTTCAATGGTGGTAATAGCGCGGCCATTGATGTAATCGGCTGGGTAACTGCAACTCCGTATTGGGCTGCCGTCCAAGTGGACAGTGCACGCACCACACAAACCCATACCACAACCAAATTTGGTGCCGGTCATGGCCAAGTGTTCACGTAAAACCCACAACAACGGGGTGCCATCGTCTATCGTCAGCGATTGCTGCTGCCCGTTTAGAGTGAAAGTGATATCTGCCATGCTGTCTCCGCTAACATTTGCTAATGGAACACACTATACCGAGGCTTTTATACAATGTCCTGCCAGCGAATCCCTTTAGCCACTGATTAGGCCTCTGGGCGGATTAAATCTTGTTCACAAAGTAAATTCGCAAACGCAAAAAGGCGGTAATCACTATGATTACCGCCTTTTTCCAATGACACTGATCTAGCTTAAAAACGCAAAACTATATCCACTGAAATGGTATCTACCGAAGTTTTCAGCGACTTATCATCATCCATCACATAGTGATCATAGGCCAATTGAATACTGGCATTTTCCGCTAAATTAAACCGCGCACCCACGCCAATATAGGGGTCAGCACCATCAACTAAGAAATCACCTTTGCGGCTGCTGTCTTCTACCGTGCCTTCAAACTCCCAAGAGTACACACCAAAGCGTGCAAATAGCCCGACTTGCTCATGCAGCGGTGTATGTAGATTCAGGCCCAGAAAGACACCGTCAGCATCACCGTCTAGATCCACCCTGCCAGTACTGTAACCATTATTTACGAATTGAGAACCATCAGAAAATGCACTGGCGGTTAAGGTACCCAAATCGACATAACCCAGCTCCAAACCCAGCTCAGGGCTTATTCCAAAACCAAAGCCAAAACGCAGAGCGCTGGATTCATTATCAATTCTGGCATTAGACAGCGAGCCGTCGCCAAAGCTGTAGCGCAAATCACCCTCTTCAAAATCAAATTTGCTGGCGCTGAGTCCGCCAAACATATACATGCTCGACCCACTTTTGTAACTGTTGCGTCCCAGATGCTCGGCTTGAACTAGCATTGGCAGGCTCGCGACAGAGGCGATGGCAAGTGCGGCTAATATTCTCATAACGGTGACTCCCAACTAAGTATGGCCGAAGTATGCTGCAGGCTAACTGAATCAAAGCTGAACACTACTTTGTGAATATGTCTCAGTATTTGCGCACAAATACCAGGTAGTAATCGCACCCTTAAGACGGATTAATCACTGCCGCAGCACCACCCAGATGGTTATTTTGAGGATGGGAATCTGCTTGAAGAACTCGATATTAAAATTGCCGACGTACAGACTACATACCAAGGGCGGGAATTCAAAAAACAACTGATTGATCTTGGGATTCACGAAGCCACCGCCAGCGGCTGGAACGACACTTACACCTTCAGCAAATTGCTGGACGAACAACTGCTGCTCAAGTCCCTGCGCGGCTACTCCCTCACCCTGCTGAGACCAGCCATTGTCAAAAGTACACTTAATGAACCCGCACCCGACTGGAAAAAAGGCATGGAAGTCGCCGACATCTGCCCACAAATTGAAACCAAGGGGCCAGAACAGTAAGTTCTGCCACAACTCCCAACGGACACCTTTAGGCGTAAAAAATGATAATAAATAAGTTTTATAAAAAAGCAGACCGCTACAAGGGCGATTTACAAAGAGCAAAACCCTGACGAAGTGGCTTCAGAAGTGGGAAATTTTTCTACTAAACCTGAGCATTATAACAATAAGGCGAGACCTGTCGGCAAATTTTAACCGGTGGAGTATTGCAGAAATTGAGCCGTTTTTAGCGAGGAATTCCTCTCTGCACGAAACCATTTTTTCAGGATCCATTTACCTCAGAAGCTTTCTTAAGCGCCCGTTTCTCTTCCCGCCGCCGCGCAAAAAACGCCTGGACAGTGGCGCTAGCTTCATCCGCCAATACTCCACCCAGCCACTCAACTCGATGATTCATTTGTGGCTGATCGAACAATTGTAAATGACTACACACTGCGCCAGCTTTAGGCTCTGTAGTGCCGAATACTAAACGTTCAATACGGCCGTGAATAATTGCCCCAGCACACATGGCACAAGGCTCAACCGTCACATATAGCGTAGAATTTGGCAGGCGATAATTGTTAATATTTTGCGCCGCATTGCGCAGCGCAATTATCTCTGCATGAGCAGTAGGATCTGAGCTGTAAATTGGTTGATTAAAGCCTTCACCAATCACAGCATTATGACTAACAATTACCGCACCAACCGGGATTTCGTTAGCTTGGTCAGCTTGCTGCGCCAAGATTAGCGCTTGGCGCATCCAGTGTTCATCGGAGAAATCTTCCATAGTTCTCAGATCAAAGTAGCACGATTAAATAGTGCTTTGCGTCTTCCATCGAACTTACCTCGCTTATTCCCACTCAGTAGCAACGTGGTTTTTATATTGTTTAATATCAATAACTTATAGCCGCACAATAGCGCACGTGTAACAAGTGTGTAAGTTATTAATCAATCTGCACGTTTTCTCTACGCTTACGTGCCTATTGCAATTCAATAGTTTACGCAATCTACACTCGCACACTGTGCGACGAAGAACGTGCTGAATTATACACGTTCTTCTGTTCGTTTGTTCACTTGTTCTTCAGTGTCAAACGTCTGCCGTAGTGAGCTTGCTTCTCTATCAGTGCGTCTAACTCACCTAGTTCAGAAGCTTCACGCACCTTACGCAGCGTGTCAGCTACCTCAGCTTCACTTGCTAGTTCGATGGCATTCTTACCTTTAGCAAACTCAAGTGGCTTGCTTCCATAACGTACAACAAGGTTGATTTTACCATCTACGCTTGCAGTCCACCAACGCTTAACACGTTTAGCAACTTCAACTTTACGTTGGCTACCTTCGTCATCAGTAACCCATTTATGTTGCGTGGGCGTGTAGTCTTTGTTTGTTGCAAGTTGAATTTGTTCATCTATCTTTGCCATCAACTTGCGACGACGCACAGCGATTGGATTGTTGTTTTGAAGTGGGTTAAATGCAACGAAATTCAGTGTATCAAGTACAGTCATAACAGCCTCCTTATTAGCTTTAAGCATTGTGCTTTCAGAGTTAGGTGGCTGTCATCCGAAGATTATGCTAAGTCAGATATATCCTTATGAAAAAGCCAAATAAGTCCGCTGCTAATACCTTTAGT
>JBLHPB010000102.1:0-10515 GCA_047624025.1 Zhongshania sp. | reverse complement strand
TGCTAGGGTAGATGGGTGTCAAACGTTCTTCAGTGGGAAGCACTTCGTCGCTGTTTAAAACTCGGTACTCCGGATGATAAAACTCCAAGCCGCCGCTGCCACGGCGCGGTTCGCCAAAACAGCGCAGTTGGGCGCCGGGGCTGAGCTGGAGTTTTTGCGCGGCACTAAAATGGAAAAATCGTAGGGTGGTGGTGCCGCTACCGTCCTGAATGCGACACACTAGGCTACGACGGCGGCCAAGCACAATATCGGCAACCAGTACCTTACCCTCAATCACCACGTCAGTACTCAGTTGCAGTGCGGCAATTGGCGTAATACGAGTGCGATCCTGATAGCGCAGCGGCAGGTGGAAAAGTAAATCCTGAATATTTTTAATTCCCAATACCGCCAACTTTTCACGGAGTCGGGGGCCAACACCCTTTAGGGCGCTGACACTGAGTAGATGCAGGGCTTCCGTCATTAGGCTGCCGTAGACTTCATGGCGGCTGGTGCCGCCGCTTTAATGGCTTGGCTTATGACATCCACAGCTTGGTGCCGAGGAAAGCTCGCCCGCCACGCCAGGGCAACAGTCCGGGTGGGCGCCGGATCGGCAAAAGGCCGGGTACACAAGACGCCATCGCCGTAGGGCGCAATTTGCGCGGCTGACAAAGGCAAAATAGTAATGCCGAGTTTGGAAACTACCATGTGCTTGAGGGTTTCCAGAGAACTGCCTTCAACCACCGATTGCAGCAAACGATCGCCATTGGCAAAAGTCTGACGTAAGCCGGGACAGGCTGCCATTACCTGATCACGAAAACAGTGGCCTTCCCCTAGCAACAAGACATTTTCATTGTGCAAATCACTGTGTAGCAGCGTTTTCTTTTTGGTGAGGGGATGGTCACAAGGCAATAAAACCACAAAAGGTTCTTCGTATAGTGCTTGGGTAACCACATCGGGTTCATTAAACGGTAGGGCAACAATAATGGCGTCGAGCTTAGACGAGCTCAAGTGCTCACGTAAAACCCCAGTCATATTTTCTTCTATATACAACGGCATTTGCGGTGCTAATTCACGGATCAAGGGAATACAGCGCGGGTACAGGTAAGGCCCAACGGTGTGAATTGCCCCAATCGCTAGCGGTGTGCCCAAGGGGTCGCGGCCCTGGTTGGCCAACTCACGAATATGGTCGGCTTGCTCCAATACAAGCTTGGCTTGACGGATAACCTGCGCACCAACTGGAGTGGGATTGACTAGTCCACGGCTGCGTTCAAACAGCGGAATACCCAACTCTTTTTCCAGTTTTTTGATGGCGACACTGAGGGTAGGTTGGCTAACAAAACATTTCTCGGCGGCCTTGCCAAAATGCCCAGTGTCTTTCAAGGCCAAAATATAGCGTAATTCGGTAAGCGTCATGAAAAAACCATCTTAATAGTTAATAACTATGATAATACTACCCTGCCGCCGCGAAAAGGCAACGTAAACTATGGGCTAATAAATTCGATTCTTAGTGGGTTTTAGAGGCATTCACTCATCTCGTGAGTACTGTTCAAAAATACAGTATATTGTCACTGCGTCAAGGTTTATGTTCAACAAACTAGCTTCAAATTAAGGGTTTTTGAGTGAGCCACGATCGCTTTAGCAAAATACATGTAATTTTTCTTTAGCCTTCTTTCAGCGTAATTTGGTCAAAAGTGTTGTTCCACTAAAGAGGTGCCGAAAAATTTATTGGCTGGATTGCCATTTCAAGGAAGGAGTAATGCAGATGAGCGTCGAGGTGAAAATAAGTTTGAGTCGTATCCTGATTCAGCCCGACTGAAACATCTAGAGATTCAACGCGCCACTATGAAGTTACAGAAAGTGAAAGTATCGGCGAAGTGCTTGAGGCCTTAAAGTGGCATGAACCCTCTTATCTAACGAAGACACACAGCGCAGTTCGCATTGACTGGAAATCAAAACAGCCGGATTCAGTATGGGTCTATTTTAATTGCAATACAAAATTAGTAGATTCATTCAAAGAGCTATATAACGACACATTGCATATAGTCGGCAATCGAGAGATTGTATTAGCGATCCAGGACGATATTCCTATGAATTATTTGAAATCATGTATTCCAATGTCGTTGCGTTACCTTCAATAAAACACTTACCTTTACTTGGCGCGTAGTTATGGCCTTAATTAAGGCCATAACTACGCGCTGGCTCATTGACTGAAAAATATCATTGGATAAGCCAATGAATAATGTGATTGTGGATGTATATCGTCAATATTTTCGGATCAATAAATTAAATTTTAGAGCGATAAAAGCGCAGGATTAAACACCTGTGAAGATGAGCTACTTCGTTTTTTGAACCAATAATATACAAGCAGCGGTTGGTTTGTATGACGCTTTTTTTGAAGGCAGTGAAGTGAATAAAATCTATACTGGAGGCCTGATGACAGTTAGGGCTGGTGGAGATTTCATGTTTAGACTTACCGAGCCCGTTGCCGGCGAGGCGGTGACTAGTGGCAATGGAACCATGGCTGGGTTTAATCTGGGCTCAGCGGATAAAATTGAAAGATTATATAAAAAAGCACTGGAGCTTGGTGGCACTGATGAAGGTGAACCGAGGATGCAGTCTGGGCTGATTTTCAGCGTATTTAAGAGATTTAGACCGCAACAAGCTATGTCTATTTGAATGATAAGTCGAGTTTGACCCTGAGCGAAAGTAGTTAATTTAGCTCAGGGTATATTTCCGATGGTCGCTTTATTCAAAGCGCAGTAGTATTTTTCCGATATTTTTTCCGCTTTCCATGCGAGCGTGGGCGGCGGTGATATCACTAAAATCAAAAACCTGATCAATTAAGGGATGAATTTTACCGGCGCGGTATAAGGGCAATACCTGTTCCTCTATCTCTATTGCCATTTGGTTTTTTTGTTCGCCACTCTGGGCGCGAAGTGTCGAGGCGGTAAGCGTGAGCCGCTTCATCAGCACCGGTAAAAAGTTGACCTCAGTATTAAAGCCCGCCTGAAAGGCAATGAAAACAATTCGACCATCGGCGGCGGCCAATTTGAGATCTTTCTGGACATAATCGCCACCGACCATATCTAAAATGACATCCATGCCGTGACCGTCAGTGGCCTCACTTAGTGCCTGAACAAAGTCCTCGGTTTTGTAATTCACCGCTTTGATGGCGCCTAATTCTTCAGCAGCAGCACATTTTGCTGAACTGCCTGCGGTGGTATAAACCGTAGCGCCCATGGCTTTGGCCAACATAATGGCGGTGGTGCCTATACCACTGCTGCCGCCGTGAACCAAGAAGTTTTCGCCAGCTAGCAAGTTGCCTCGCTGAAAAACATTGTGCCAGACGGTAAACAAGGCTTCGGGCAGAGCGGCTGCCTCAAATACCGAGACACCCTCGGGAATAGGCAGGCATTGACTGGCGGGTGCCACGGTGTAGTCGGCGTAGCCGCCGCCATTGCAGAGCGCACAGAGCTTGTCGCCCACTTTCCAACGCGACACCTTACTGCCTACCGCAATAACCTCACCGGAAACCTCCAGTCCCATTACTGGGCTGGCGCCGGCCGGTGGTGGATACAGGCCGTAACGCTGCATAAGGTCAGGGCGGTTAATTCCCGCGCCTTCGACTTTAATTAACACCTCATCGGCGGTGGGCTGGGGCATGGCTTCACTGACAATGCTTAGCTTGTGGTCATCTTTATTGACGGTGACTATACGGCGGGTACTAGAAAGTGTTGACATGGGCGTCCTCTGGCTTGGCTTAATGGTAAACTTGGCGTTTGCACGCAGGCGAACTGCCCCCAGTATAACCAAGTGGTTTGTGACTACACAGGATTAAGACGCAGTATGACAACACAGAAAACACTTTTGATTGCCGGTTGTGGTGATATCGGCGCGGGTTTGGCGCAACTATTTTTACCACGTGGGTGGCGGGTGCTGGGTTTGCGCCGAGATGCCACTAAATTGCCAGCCGGTGTCGAGCCGCTGACCGCCGATGTCTGTGATGCCCGCAGTGTGATTGCTCTCGGGCCAATTCGAGCAGATTACCTTATTATTACACTGACCCCCGGTGGTAATCGCGCCGAAGCCTACCAGGCTGTTTTTGGAAAAGGCCTTAAAAATGTTCTAGCGGCAATGACTGCGCCACCAAAAGCGGTGTTGTTTGTATCCAGTACGGGTGTGTATGCCCAGAGCGAACACGAGCTGATAGACGAAAATAGTGCGACCGAGCCCGATCGCTTTTCCGGACAGAGCCTACTTAAGGCTGAGCAAATGGTGGCGGCGACGGGCTGGGCTTACAGCAATATTCGCTTCGGCGGTATTTACGGCAGTGGCCGCTTTTTTATGCTCAATAAAGTCCTGAATGGCGACTGTGCACCGGCCCAACCAGTGCATTACACCAATCGGATTCACCGCGATGACTGCGTAGGGTTTATTGCACATTTGATTGATCAGGCAGAAGCAGGCGAAAGCCTTGAGCACTGTTATTTGGGCGTCGATGATGAAGCGACCAGTATTCAGGACGTACAGGCTTGGCTGGCTGAAGGACTGGGTGTTGAGTATGCCTGCAAAGGTGAAACGGTAGCGCGAACGGGAAGCAAGCGCTGTTTAAATACACGTTTGCGAGCCAGTGGCTATCAGCTTAAATACCCAAATTTTCGCGTTGGATTTGCGCCGGTGCTGGCTGAATGGCAGTCAAACCAGCAGGACTGAGGGTCATAATTTACAGAGCTAGAATCACTTCCACTTCTATCATCGCACCGCGTGGCAAAGCTGCAACCTGCACGCAGGCGCGCGCGGGGTAAGGTTCGGCAAAAAACCTGGCCATGACTTCATTAACTTGGGCAAACACACTCAGATCAGTGAGAGAGATATTCACTTTCACGGCATTGTTTAAAGTGCCACCGCTGGCATCGGCCACCGCGGCCAGGTTCTGAAACACTTGGGTGGCTTGTTCAATAATACCGCCTTCGATCATTTCCATGGTTTCAGGGATCAGCGGGATTTGACCAGATAAATAAACGGTATTGCCGACTTTAACCGCTTGAGAGTAAGTGCCAATAGCTTGAGGTGCTCGCTTGCTACTGATGATTTCTTTTTTGCTCATTTTGTCTCCTAGTTGTTACTGGGCTTGCATTAAAGTGAAAATATAGATTATCGAAGCTCTACTTGATCAGAAAAAAATGTCCGCGTTCCACTCCCTGAAACACACATAACTAACTGCGCCCGTTTCGGAAGCTCATCCATAAAGGCGGTGATGTTTTTCTTATCCCCGCCACAAGAAATTTCATAATTAGCTTCGAACTTACATTCGACGTTCTCAATTAAGCCACACCCTTTACTAGGACCACAATCTTTGTCGTAAAACTTTGTTGATTCTTTGCCACAAAAGATAGCAGGATCATCGTCAGGCTCCATCAGGGAAAACTCGATATCCACCGTACCATTGGCATCAATTTCGTAATTCACTGTAAACACCCCCTCATTTTCATAAGGATCTATGGGCTCTGGCATACCGGGCAAAAGTGGACTTGAAGTTCCCTTTACAGTAAAACTATTAACAGATATATCTGTTGCGGTGGGGCCTCCTGCACGATCATTGGACGACCCGGAACCACCACCGCTACAAGCGACCAAAAGTGTTATTGAGAAAAATCCCACTGGAAAAATCGAAAAATTAATACTATCAAATTTAAACATTATCATCCTTGATAAAATATCGTAATCATCATGGATCCAGCTCCCAATGCAATTAATGTCTGGAAACTTGGCATCACATCCCTTTATTAAATCACAAGCTGTTTAAAATATTCACTGCATTCGACCCATAAAAAATACTGAATGATATGTTCTATGGCAACCCTGTTTTTTAATTGGCGTTCCAAGTAGCGATTGAGCAGCCATTAAGATAATGACTGACATGGCATTCGGGAAAAATTAAAGGAGTCTAATTTAGTAAGGAGTAGCAGATTTAATTCCGCTCTCGCGTGACTTTAATCACTGCGGGAATATTGCGAATCCTGCGCATCACGTTGGCGAGATGAACCCGTGAGCGAACCCCCACTATTAAATGGATGGTACTGATTTTAGCGTTTTCATCTTCAACACTGATTTTTTCAATACTGCCGTCGGCGCCGTTGACGCGAGTGGCGAGAACGGCAATGATGCCACGTTGTTTGGTCAGTTCAATTTTCATTTCTACCGAGAAGTCACGCTCGATATTTTCAGCCCAGCTCAGCGGTACGACACGCTCGGGCTGGCTGCTAAGTGCAATGCTGTTGTGGCAGTTTTCACAATGCACCACCACACCTTTTTCGGAGCTGACGATGCCGGTAATGTGGTCGCCGGGAATGGGGTAGCAGCAGCGTGCAAAATTGACCAGAAAACCTTCGGTGCCATTAATAACCATAGATTGACGGGTGGGAGGTGCGCGCATCACGTCATTGTCGTCAATGTCATCGCGCAGGTTTAGCAACTGGCGAGCGGTGAGATAGGCGACGCGATTACCCATGCCAATTTGCTCGAATAAGATTTCGATATTTTTAGCGTGAGTGGCGTCCACTAGCAGGTCGAAATATTTGTCGTCGAGCTCTTCCATTGCTTCGCCCATGCTGGCTAAAGCGCGCTCCAGCATCCGCTTACCCAAGGTAGAGGCCTCGGATTTACGCTGGTATTTCAAATAGTGGCGAATGCCGGTGCGGGCTTTGGCGGTAACCACAAAGTGCAGCCAGGCGGGATTGGGTTGAGCGCCGTGGGTGGTGATCACTTCTACGGTCTGGCCACTTTGTAGCGGCTCTGACAAGGGCGCTAAACGGCGATTCATTCTGCAGGCCACGCAGCTATTACCAATGTCGCTGTGCACCGCATAAGCAAAATCAACGGCGGTGGCACCCGCCGGTAATTCCATAATGTCGCCACGCGGGGTAAAAATATAAACTTCATCGGGAAAGAGATCGATTTTAACGTTTTCAATAAACTCCAAGGAATCGCCGGCGCGTTCCTGCATTTCCAGTAATCCCTGTACCCATTGGCGAGCGCGGGCGTGACTGGAATTACGCTTGGGTTCAGCCTCAGTGGATTTATACAGCCAGTGGGCGGCGATGCCGTTATTGGCCATGTCTTCCATTTCGTGGGTGCGGATCTGGATTTCTATGGGCACCCCCTCTGTCCCAAATAGAATAGTGTGCAATGACTGGTAGCCATTGGCCTTGGGAATGGCGATATAGTCTTTAAATTGTCCCGGCACCGGCTTGTAGAGGCTGTGCACACAACCTAGTACGCGGTAACAAGAGTCTACTGAATCCACCACAATGCGAAAAGCGTAGAGATCCATGATCTCTTTCAGGGATTTACGTTTATTGCGCATTTTGCTGTAAATACTAAATAAATGCTTTTCACGGCCAATCACATTGGCGGTGTGACCCTCCTCGGTAAGGCAGTTTTCAATATTCTCACGAAATTGGGTAATGGTTTTTTTACGATCGCCAAAGCGGGTGGTAATGGCATTTTTAATGCGTGCGGCGCGCATGGGGTACATGGTCTGAAACCCCAGGTCTTCAAATTCCACGCGGATCTTATGCATACCTAGCCGCTGGGCAATAGGAGCATAGATTTCCAAGGTTTCGCGGGCAATACGGCGGCGCTTTTCTGGCGGCATGGCGCCAAGGGTGCGCATATTGTGCAAGCGATCGGCGAGCTTGACGAGAATGACTCGAATATCTTTGGCCATAGCCAAGGCCATTTTTTGGAAATTCTCGGCTTGCTGCTCGGCCTTGGATTGAAACTCGATACGAGTCAGTTTGGAAACCCCGTCAACCAATTCAGCCACGGTTTCGCCAAACTGATCGCTAAGGCCTCGCTTTGAAATACTGGTGTCTTCAATAACGTCGTGGAGCATAGCCGCCATTAAACTTTGCGAGTCCATGTGCATTTCGGCCAGGATGGTAGCTACCGCAAGGGGATGGGTGACATAGGGCTCGCCACTGCGGCGATTTTGGCCTTCGTGGGCTTGCTCGGCGTAATAGTAAGCGCGCCGAATCTGATTGATTTGCTCGGTGTTAAGATATTCGGCTAGAGATTTTGCTAGGGCGTCAATCGATCCAGCCGCTTGTTTCTTGCCGATAGTCGGTTTGAAAAAACTATACTGATGCATCGACGCCCCATTTGACGCGGAGTTTAAAGTGCAGCGCCCAGTTCTGCGCTCAAATCGATTTCCTGCTCGTCATCGTGGCTGTTGGCGGCCATGATTTGCTCGCGGGTAATTTTACCCTCAGCCAGTTCGCGCAAGGCGATAACAGTTGGCTTGTCACCTTCTTCGGGGACCAAAGCTGTTTTACCGCCTGTTGCCAAAGCATGGGCGCGCTTGCTCGCAACCATTACCAATTCAAAGCGATTATCAACCGCTTCCAAGCAGTCTTCAACTGTAATTCGGGCCATGATGTATTTCCTGCAGACTAAACAAAATCAGCGCACAAATTGCGCGCTGTTAATTATTCGGGAGTTTAGCAAAATGTTGACTGTTATGACAGCAGTGCCGACAGCAAGGCCTCATGACGGAACTGCTGCTTGTTCAATTGCAGGCGATGGCTGCGAATAATGGCCTCTAAATCAGCCAAAGCAGTGGCAAATTCATCGTTAATGACCACGTAATCGCCTTCAACATAGTGAGACATCTCAGCCACGGCTGCTGCCATGCGGCGTTGAATCACGCTGTCATCATCCTGGCCGCGGCCAGTTAAACGCTGATTTAGAGTTTCTTTAGAGGGCGGTAAGATAAAAATGGCCACAGTTTGCGGCATCAGGCGGCGCACTTGCTGGGCGCCCTGCCAGTCGATTTCCAGAATCACATCTTCGCCACGGGCCAGCTCCGATTCTACCCACTGCTGTGAGGTGCCATAGAAATTGTCAAAAACCTGGGCGTGCTCCAAAAATGCAGCTTCGCCCAGCATTTGTTCAAATTCGCTATGGCTGACAAAGTGGTAATTGACCCCATCGACCTCACCGGGGCGCATGGCCCGGGTGGTGTGGGATACCGACACACTGAGTTGGCTGCTGTACTTTAGCAGCTCAGCGACCAAACTGGTTTTGCCGGCCCCAGAGGGCGCCGAAATGGTGTAGAGCGTGCCTTTATTATGCATATCGACGTGGTCGTCCTTTTGTTAGTGATGCGCGCCGAGGCTTCGCACGGATAGCTCGGGATTGTCCGTACTGCGAGTGAGGGCGTCACATGGTCAGCGTTAATGGTAGCCTAATATTATTCAATATTCTGAATCTGCTCGCGCATTTGTTCTATCAATACCTTTAATTCCACTGCTGCTTGGGTACTGTCGGCAACCACGGCCTTGGAGGACAGGGTGTTGGCTTCGCGATTAAGCTCCTGCATCAGGAAATCCAAGCGACGACCACTGGCACCACCTAGGCTTAGTATTCGACGGACTTCGATAACATGGGTGTCGAGGCGATCGAGCTCTTCGTCAACGTCGGCTTTTTGGGCAATAAGTGCGATTTCCGCTTCGAGGCGCTCGGGGTCGAGTTCCACTTTTAAGTCCGCCAGGCGCTGTTGCAGCTTGTCGCGTTGGGCACTGACGATGCTGGGCATTTTGCTGCGAATATCGGCAACGATGGCGCTAATACTGTTCAAGCGTTGCACTATTAATTCATTGAGAGCTTCACCTTCGCGCTCACGATGGCCAAGTTGATCTTTTAGCGCGGTCTGAAAGCCATCCAGTAATTGCTGACTGATGGCGACGTCATCGGTGGATTGCGCTTCTAAAATTCCGGGCCAGCGCAGCAGTTCCAATACGTTGATAGGTGCTGAGTTGCTGATATCTTTGCTTAGGGTATTGGCGGCATTAAGAACTTGAGTGGCCAAAGCATTGTTGAGCTGAAGTGCCTGCTGTTGATTTTGCAGCTGAATTTTAAGGGCGCACTCGACTTTACCGCGTTGCAGATTTTTGCGCAGCGCGTCGCGTAAGGCGGGTTCTAGGTGCCGCCAGTTTTCGGGAAGCTTGAACGACAGTTCCAGATAGCGGTGATTGACCGAGCGTATCTCCCAAGTAGCAGTGCCCCAAGGGTATTCCAGGCTTTGGTGGGCAAAGGCGGTCATGCTGCAGGTAGTCAATGCAATCTCCTGTAAATCATTGATAAACCCTATTCTAAACTTTTTATCGATAGGCGGCAGCCCCGATTTTTCAGTCATCTCCTTTGGGTGGCTTGGCAATGGCAGGTATAATTCGCGCACACTTTATAAAGTAGATGGATGACGATAATGATCCGACCCAGTCAGCGCGCCAATGATGAAAAACGCCAGCTTAAAATTACCCGCAACTTTACCTGCCATGCCGAGGGTTCAGTGTTGATTGAAACAGGCGATACCAAGTTAATTTGCACGGCTTCGGTCCAAAACAGTGTGCCGGGTTTTTTGCGCGGTAAGGGCCAGGGCTGGGTGACGGCGGAATACGGTATGTTGCCACGCTCCACTGGCAGTCGTATGGATCGTGAAGCGGCACGGGGTAAGCAGAGTGGTCGCACTCAGGA
>JBLHPB010000101.1:0-10531 GCA_047624025.1 Zhongshania sp. | reverse complement strand
AAGGCTTTCGCGACGTCACCATTATAAAACGTAAACTCATCGACAATACCCAGATTCCCAGTAATCCAGCGCTGGCAAAAGATCCGCAAATTATTGAAGCGTTGGCAAAAGGCTATTGCGTGCAAGCGTTTAGTGCGCACTAACTGTAGCTAGCTACCCGACACTATTAGAATCCCAATTACGACAAGAATTATTTCTCCAACAGCATATAGTAGATATTATCTTGTTCGATTTTCTTTAATCATGCTTTGTCTAATTTTTCTAAAGAATTTCATCATTGGTTATTGGCTGATCATTATGAAGGCTAACGCTGTTGTGTATGGTTAGTTGCGTGGTCAAGCACCTAATTTAGAAAATAAATCACGAATAGAATATTCGTGAGGATTTTCGTAAGTAGGCGAGCATTCGCAATTAATTATACACATTGTTAGCCTTTCGTTAGTCTTTGTTCAAATAGCTCTCGATTTCTAGCTGTAAATCTTCACCTATTTCAATAAAATAATCATACGTTAGAATAATACTTTTGGTTATTAATTTACCACGCTGAAACAAGGACAACATAGGTGGATTATTTGTGTATGATTTATTGAAATCTATAACGTAGTTTTCGAATTCCTTTTTAGTTGTATCATCAAATTCACTACCGTAGTTTATCAAATTGCCATATTCATATAATTCCAATATAGAACCCTCTTTAGACATTTCAATTTCCATTTCCTCGACAGATTCATTAAGCTTCTTTTCAAGGCCCTCAATTCGCTGGTAAACGAGCTGGTAGGTTCTTATATTTTTCCTTATCGGCTGGAAATCAATAGCTTCATATAAGCTGGATGATAATACTCTTTCAAGGCCATTGTTATTTATATCAAACGATTTCCATATCATAATTTCAGAATTAATAAAAATATCATATGAAGTCAATACTTTTTCTTCTTTTACTGCTTGTAGGATAAAATCAGTTTTGTTAATGACCTGTTGCCTTTCTTTCGTAAGCATTAATAAATCAATTTTATCTTGCTCCAAATCCTCAATTACAAATTTAAGGTTACTTTCGAAAGTATTCCTTTCAATCCTCTCTGAATTTCTATTATTAATCTGGAGTGCCAATAAAATACCGATGATTACTAAAATTATTTCACCGATCGCATAAATTAGATACTTACTGAACTTGTTTCCAAATAGTAATTCTTGCCTAATTTTTCTAAAGAATTTTATCATCGGTTAGCGGCTTCTAATAATGAGGCACAACGTGTTTGTGTATGATTAGTTTCTGTGAGTACTAAGATAGCAAAAAGGAGGGCAGTGTTAGGGTTTCTATAGAAATCCTCCAGAAGCCTTTAAACAGTAAAGCAACTATAAACGTTGCTAGCCTTTCGTTATTTTAATAATTAATTATTATCATTTATGAAAGTTTTTAACATTTTTATCATTGCGATATTCATTTTCTCTAAAATTCTATTCTGGTCCAGTAAGTCAGTTAATGCAGCCCACTTAAGATTTATTATGTTTCTAAATTTTCTATCCCCAAGGACTTCCAATATTTTATTTTTCCCAGCGGGAGAGAGTATTCCAAAACCATCAATCCGATTTAAATTAACAGCTTGGAAATCCAAATAATCAACAATGCAAGGTTGAAAAGATTCCAGGATTTCTGATTGACGAGTGCTTTTAGCTAAATTTAAAATATAAAGTTATAAATAACACTATGACAGAACAGTCTTAAGCTGGCTATCTTTACTTTTTCTTAAATCACCAGAACCAATTAGATTATTATAAACCCTATCAGTACTACTATAAGAGGGCATGGAATTAATTTGGGAAAAAGAAATTACCTCCCGCCACCCACGGGCAATACCACACCGGCAATAAAGCCCGCCTCATCCAATGACAAAATAATTAAATCGACGACTAGCCACTATGATGAGAGGTTACAAATTTCGCCCCCCAAAAAAAGCTAAGCTTGGTTAAGACCCAATTGCTTTTGTAATTTTTTGCTTAGCCCCAAAGAAACCATACGATGAGATTCTTTAAGATAATACTTAAGCTGCTCTTCTGGTATTTTAGGGGAATCGTATTGCTGTATCCATTTCATTCCACGAGACACCATGTAGGGAGCCGACCTAAACCCAAGCTCATCGCGTAAAACATCAAAATTAAGATCTGAAGCCTTAAACGTAAATGCCGGTTTATCCAGCTTCTCACGCCCACCGATGACAAACACTTTCTCCCCCACCTTCCAAACATGGGATCCACCCCACTGAACAACATAGGTGGTAGCCGGAAGTGAGCGACAGAAATCATTGAAGTCATCGTAAAATTCCTCTCGACTCAAATCTTAAACCAACCACAGCCTCACTTTTTATCAGCGACAAAAAAGGCGCCCGTAGGCGCCTTATCATCATTCCATATATACATCACAAACTCAGAATTTTCTCGCCTCTGGCAATACCTGATACACCACTGCGCACCACTTCAATGATCGCGGCTTCGCCAACGGCTTCCAGGAAGGAGTCGAGTTTGTCTGCCGCGCCGGTCACCTGAATGGTGTACACGCTTGGGCCAACGTCGACAATCTGACCGCGAAAGATATCAGTGCAGCGTTTGATCTCTGCGCGCTGGGCCCCGGTAGCACGTACTTTAACCAACATCAGTTCACGCTCAATGTGAGCGCCTTCCGACAAATCAACCAGCTTCACCACGTCAATCAGGCGATTGAGGTGCTTGGTAATCTGTTCAATTTTGTGATCGTCGCCAATCGTGGTTAGGGTCAATCGCGAAAGCGTCTTGTCTTCTGTCGCGGCGACATTGAGGGTTTCAATGTTGTAGCCACGCTGAGAAAACAGGCCGACTACGCGCGACAGTGCACCCGGCTCATTTTCCAACAATACAGAAATAATATGTCGCATCATTAGGTACGCTCCGTCTTACTCAACCACATATCACGCATCGATCCATTAGGCGCTATATGCATGGGATAAACATGCTCGTGGGGATCGACATGGATATCCATAAACACCAAATCATTCTTGCGAGCAAAGGCCTCTTTCATGGCCTCTTCCAAATCACTCAACTTGGTGACCTGAATGCCAACGTGGCCATAGGCTTCGGCTAGTTTGACAAAGTCCGGCAGTGAGTTTGCGTAAACACTCTCAGAGTAACGGCCATCGTATTGCATGTCCTGCCACTGTTTAACCATGCCCAAGTAGCCATTATAGAGACTGATGATTTTGACCGGAATATTGTACTGGGAGCAGGTAGAGAGCTCCTGAATATTCATCTGAATACTACCTTCACCGGTCACACAGGCCACATCCGCGTCAGGGAAAGCCAGCTTGGCACCCATTGCTGCGGGCAGGCCATAGCCCATGGTGCCCAAACCGCCAGAGTTGAGCCACCGACGCGGCTCATCGAACTTGTAGTACTGGGCCGCAAACATCTGGTGCTGACCAACATCTGAGCTGACATACGCCTTGCCATGAGTCACCTTGCACAGGGTTTCAATAACCTGCTGCGGCTTGATATAAGGTGAAGTAGTGTCGTAGCGGGGCCTTACCCACAGGCCATGGGCTTCACGCCATTCGTCAATCTGACTCCACCAGTGCTTCAGTGAATTCGCGTCGGGGAGACTGGCGTCAGCCGCACGCATTTCACGAAGAACCGCAATTAAATCGGTCAGTACCGAATCAACCGGACCAACAATAGGTACATCCGCAGTGATCGTTTTAGAGATCGAAGCGGGGTCGATATCAATATGTACAATTTTTGCGCCCGGACAGAATTTGCCCGTGGTATTGGTCACGCGATCGTCAAAGCGCGCGCCTACCGCCAAAATCACATCACTGTGGTGCATGGCATTATTAGCTTCAACAAAGCCGTGCATGCCCAACATACCTAAGAACTGTCGATCACTAGCAGGAAACGCTCCCAGCCCCATCAGAGTATGAGTTACAGGGAAATTAAGCTCGCGCGCCAACACCCTTAACTGCTCAGAGGCATTCCCTAAAATTACGCCACCGCCGGCATAAATAATTGGCCGCTTGGCGCCTAGCAACATACTAGCCGCCTTTTTAATCTGCCCAGAGTGACCGCGAGTCGCCGGCGTATAAGAGCGCAGCTTCACCTTTTTGGGATAGTTGTACTCGAATTTGTCATGTGGATTAGTAAGATCTTTCGGCAAATCGATAACAACCGGGCCTGGACGACCACTAGATGCAATATAGAAAGCCTTCTTAATAATCTCCGGAATATCTTGGGTTCTAGTCACCTGGAAACTGTGTTTTACGATAGGCCGAGAAATGCCCATCATGTCAGTTTCTTGGAAGGCATCTTCGCCGATCAGATGACTCATAACCTGACCTGCCAATACCACCATAGGGATAGAATCCATATACGCAGTCGCAATACCAGTAATCGCATTGGTCGCACCGGGACCCGATGTCACCAAGACCACACCAGTTTTGCCAGTAGCACGTGCGTAACCATCTGCAGCATGGGTAGCTGCCTGCTCGTGACGCACTAAAATATGGGGCACCTTACAGCTTTTAAACAAAGCATCGTAAATATGCAGTACTGCACCACCGGGATAGCCGAAGATGAATTCAACACCTTCGTCTTCCATGGCGCGTGCGATCATTTCGCCGCCAGATAACAACTCCACTGAAATACCCTCGATTCAGTTTGAATACGCAAAAGCTTGTGAGCAATGTTGAGCACGAAGCCCAATTCATTAAAAACAAGAACAAAGATGTCGAAACACATTACCACCGGTTTTCAGCCGACACGGCTTTATTCCGGGCGAAACGCCAAAATGCTGCTAAGCAGCGTTTATTTGCTCGCGGGATAACGCGAAGCGGGCAATCTCGCAACACAGGTCATGTGTCTGCAGAGTGAATGGAACTACAATTTGTAGCAGTACGACACGATGAGTCGCACTCTGTACTTTGGCCGCAGGTAAGCGGCATGGAAAACAGCCATTGCTATCGTAAAGATAGACTGTCTATTTTTTAACCTGAGGGCTCTTATGTCAATACAAAACTTTCAGTAAATTGACTACTTTGGGACTTATAAGAGTAAATCAGCGCTTTAGCCCACAGATTTAGATGGGAACTCTGCCTGATTAGCCATAATCTGCCATAATCATTTACATTTACCACAACGGTATTATGACGTTATGAGCAAAATCTTTATTACTATCAGCCTCGGTGTGGGCTTGGCCCTGTTAAGTCTGAATGTTCATGCCGCCAAAGCTGGCTATTACCAATGGAGCGACGACAAAGGTAAGCAGCACTTTTCTCAACAGCCCCCAATAGGTCGAAAATACCTGTTTATTGAGACCAGTAGTGGCGCGAGCATGAGCAGCGACGGGATCGCCAGTTCAGCAGAAAATAGTGATAATGATGATAGCGATGTCGCTAAAGCAGAAAAAATTGAGATTGTCCCTCCCAAAGACCCCGAATTATGCGCCAAGGCAGAATCTAATATGCGTTCACTGGCCGCCAATGGTGCCCGCATAAGAATCAGCAATATCGACGGTACCACCCGATTTCTCAGCCCAGCCGAAATTGCCGAGCAAAAAAACCGCGCTCAAGATGTCATCACACTCCACTGCAAGTAACACTCTTCGCTTATAAACGCTGCCAGCCCATCAACAGGCCACTGGCACAACCATCACCGACAATGCAAATTCAATACGAATTAATACCTATCTACTGGTCTTGGCTCTTCTTATTGCAATCTAGGAACTTTAAAGACAATTTTATCGCCCTCAACACTGGCCTGTATCACTTGTCCTGGCGAGAACTCACCGCGCAATAAGGCATTAGCTAATGGGTTTTCAAATTGCTGCTGAATCGCCCGCTTCAATGGCCGTGCGCCATAGACCGGATCAAAACCAATTTCCGCCAAGTGCGCCATGGCCGCCTCGTTAACTTCCAAGCGCAGTTCGCGATCGACCAAACGGCTATTGAGTATGTCCAACTGAATAACCGCAATGGCACGCACCTGATCCCGATCCAGCGGCTCAAACACTACCAGCTCATCAATGCGATTAATAAACTCCGGACGAAAATGCCCCGACACCACATTTAATACCGCATCGCGAATTTTCGGATACAACTCGCCAGCCAAAGTCATGTCCTGAATCACATCGGAACCCAAATTTGAGGTCATGACAATCACTGTGTTACGAAAATCCACAGTGCGGCCCTGACCATCAGTCAAGCGGCCGTCGTCCAATACCTGCAATAAAATATTAAAGACATCGGGGTGGGCTTTCTCCACCTCATCCAATAACAGCAAAGAATAGGGGCGACGACGCACCGCTTCCGTCAAGTAACCTCCCTCTTCATAACCGACATAACCCGGGGGTGCACCAATCAAACGGGCCACCGAGTGTTTCTCCATAAACTCCGACATATCAATACGCACCATGGCGTCATCGCTGTCGTAAAGAAAGCTCGCCAGGGCTTTACACAGTTCAGTTTTACCCACCCCAGTTGGCCCCAAAAACAGGAAAGAGCCATTGGGGCGATTGGGGTCACTCAGTCCCGCGCGCGAACGACGGACGGCGTTAGAGACCGCATCAACGGCCTCAGACTGACCCACCACACGATGATGCAAGTCATCCTCCATGCGCAATAATTTATCGCGCTCGCCTTCGAGCATCTTGCTGATCGGAATGCCGGTCCAGCGCGATACCACTTCGGCGACTTCTTCTTCCGAGACTTTATTACGCAGTAATTGCATTTCGCCGTGATCCACTGCGTCAGCACTGGCCAGCTTTTTCTCCAGCTCCGGAATAATGCCGTACTGAATCTCTGACATACGGGTTAAATCACTAGCACGTCGCGCACTTTCGAGCTCAAGTTTAGCTTTTTCTAAATCGACTCTGATCTGCGCTGAGCCCTGCAAGGCGGCTTTTTCACCTTTCCAAATTTCTTCTAAATCAGCAAACTCTTTACCGACTTTATCAATATCGGTATTGAGTTTATCTAACTGCTTACGCGCGGCGTCGTCGTCTTCTTTCTTTACTGCTTCGCGTTGAATTTTCAGTTGAATTAAACGCCGCTCCAACTTGTCCATCACCTCTGGCTTGGAATCGATTTCCATGCGGATACGACTTGCCGCTTCATCAATTAAATCGATAGCTTTGTCTGGCAACTGACGGTCGGTGATATAACGCTGAGATAATTTGGTCGCGGCGATAATGGCCGCATCAGTAATATCAACACCGTGGTGGACTTCGTAACGCTCCTTTAAGCCGCGTAGAATGGCGATGGTATCTTCTTCCGAGGGCTCCTCGACCAGCACTTTTTGAAAACGACGCTCAAGAGCTGCGTCTTTTTCAATCGACTGTCGATACTCATTTAAGGTGGTCGCGCCAACGCAATGCAGCTCGCCACGCGCCAGCGCCGGCTTGAGCATATTGCCCGCGTCCATCGAGCCTTCGGCCTTACCGGCACCGACCATGGTATGCAGCTCATCAATAAAGAGAATCACCCGCCCCTCTTCCTTAGAGAGTTCGTTCAACACCGCTTTTAAACGCTCTTCAAAGTCACCGCGAAATTTGGCACCCGCCAACAAAGCGCCGAGATCCAAAGACAGCACGCGTTTGTTTTTTAAACTTTCAGGAACTTCACCATTAATAATCCGCTGAGCCAGGCCTTCAACAATGGCAGTTTTACCCACCCCCGGCTCGCCGATTAAAACCGGATTATTTTTAGTGCGACGTTGTAAGACCTGAATGGTGCGGCGAATTTCATCGTCGCGACCAATGACTGGGTCAAGCTTGCCGGAGGCGGCGCGCTCGGTTAAATCAATAGTGTATTTATCCAGCGCCTGGCGGGACTCTTCAGCGGCAGCATCATCAACGGGCTGACCGCCGCGCACTTTATCAATCGCAGCATTCAACGCCGGTTTGTTCACACCACACTCAGTGAGTAGTTTTGCAGTTTCACTACCCGACTCAAGCAAAGCCAGCAACACCAACTCACTGGAGATAAAACTGTCATTACGCTGCTGCGAAAGTTTATCGCAAACATTAAAAATTCGAGCTAAGTTTTGCGAAACATGAACGTCACCAGCCGCGCCTTGCACGGTGGGCAAGCGGTTTAACTCAGTGGCAATTTTTTGATCGAGGAGGGGTAAATTAGCACCCGCTTGAGCCAACAATGGCTTAACACTGCCACCTTGCTGTTTGAGTAGTGCGCTTAATAAATGCACCACTTCGATGTACTGATGATCTTTACCCAGTGCCAATGATTGTGCATCAGCCAAGGCCGTCTGTAAGGAGTTAGTGAAACGATCTACGCGCATAATGGACTCTCCGTGATGCAGAAAACCAAGGCGACTACACGCCTTTTAGGCTTATCTTAAATATGGGGTGTTACTGAGAGTTTTTCAAGGCTTGAGTACTGAACCCCGCTACTTCAAGAGCTAGCTTTGATATAGATCAAGCTGGCTTGTCTGCCGCAAACACCGTCGCGACGAAAGGAGTAAAACTGTTGTACCTGGGCATAGCTACAATCACCACTGTTACCTATCCAGCCTAGACCCAAAGCCCGTAATTGCATACTTGCTAAAGCGATTAAATCTGCATAAAAATGCTCAGGATTCTGGGCATTAGGCTTAAATGTAGACTCAATATCCCTGACTTGCGGGCCACAAAACTCGTTTATAAATTGCTGGCGAACTTCCGCACCGACTTCAAAGTGTTGAGATGAAATTGACGGACCAATCCATGCCATCAAATCTTGAGCTGGGCAATCAAAGCTAGCCAGCGTGTTGCTCAACACTCCAGCACAAAGTCCCCGCCACCCAGCATGAGCAGCTGCGACTTGTCCGCCGTCGCGCCGACAAAACAGCACAGGCAGGCAATCAGCGGTCAAAATGGCGCAGGCCAGACCGGCCTTTATGGTAATACTGGCGTCAGCATCGCATTTTGCCGTCAATGCCTGTTCGGCATCGACAATCGCAAACCCATGAATCTGATTTAGCCAGGCAATATCCTGCAAGCCCTCGCAGGCCGAGCGTAATTGCTGCCGGTTTTCAGCTACCGCGCTGGGCTTATCACCAACATGATCGCCCAAATTAAAACCAGCATACTCTCCGACACTCGCCCCAGAAAACCCCGATAAACCTGCACGAGTAGTGGACAATGCCACCACGGATGACGGCGCCGGCCAATCAGGGCGAAGCAACATTTACCGCACGTCCTCGGCCGCCAACACGGCCAGCAAGGCCTTCATATCATCCGGCATCCCCACTTCCCAAGACATAGTGTCACCGCTGACTGGGTGCTCTAGCTCCAGCTTCCTGGCATGTAGAGCCTGACGATCAAAACCGCGCAGCGTGGTAATCAACACTTCACTAGCGCCTTTTGGCAGACGCGGACGACCGGCGTAAAGCGGATCGCCGATTAATGGGTATTTAATGTGGGCCATATGCACTCGAATCTGGTGGGTACGGCCAGTTTCCAGAAAACAGCGAATATGCGTGTGATTTAAATAGCGACGAGTAACCCGGTAATGGGTAACCGCCTCTTTGCCGCCAATCTGGGAGACCGCCATTTTGGTGCGATGGCGGGGATGACGGCCCATAGGCTCATCCACAGTACCACCGCCAATCATAGTGCCAAATACCACGGCATCATATTCGCGATGCACTTCCCGCGACTGCAGCTGAGCTACCAGGCTGGTGTGGGCTTCTAGTGTCTTAGCCGCAACCATCAAACCAGTGGTGTCCCGATCCAGACGGTGAACAATACCGGCACGGGGCACTTTGTCGATAGCTGGATAGTGATTCAGCAGCGCATTAAGCAAAGTCCCATCAGGATTTCCGGCGCCAGGGTGAACAACCAGTCCCGCGGGCTTATTAATAACCATGATATGTTCATCTTCGTAGACAACATCCAGGTCAATTGGCTCGGCCTTGCTGAGCACTTCAGACTGTAATTCGGCCTTTAAATCCAGCACATCGCCGTCATAAACCTTATCGCGGGTACGCTGCACTTTGCCATTTACGGTCAATTCACCACTTTTAATCCAGGTCTGCAGCCGTGAGCGAGAATACTCCGGGTACAACTGGGCAGCGACCTGGTCAAATCGCTCGCTATTGTGGGCTGCAGGGACAATTTCCTGTCGTTCTATAGTCTCGGTCATATGTGATTCTTTATACCATCTGCGTGCTGTGTTTAAATAGCAGGCCCCTGCCTCGGCAAGGGGTCAACGGGGATGTTCCGCTATTTGGAAAAATTACATGAAAGCTGTCGTTAAGGTCTTTGCACTACTCTTTATAACCCTTCTGGTGGCTGGCTGCGCCGGGAAACAGGATCGGCCAGAACAGTCTGAGCGGGAAATCTACGAAGCTGCGCAAGGCTACCTGAAAAGCAAAAACTTTTCATTGGCTGTGCAGAATTTACAACTTCTAGAAAGTCGCTACCCATTTGGCCCCTACGCCGAACAGGCCCAGCTGGAAATCATCTACGCATACTACCGCGGCGGTGATAACGAGGCAGCGGTTTCTGCCGCAGACC
>JBLHPB010000100.1:0-10548 GCA_047624025.1 Zhongshania sp. | reverse complement strand
GCTTACCACTAACCGCCTGCTGAGCCATGTGCTGACCGACAATAAAGGCCGTGCTTTCAAACAAGCTACTTTTAACTAATTGTCCTGTTCCTGTGCGGTGGCGTTCTTCAAGCGCCGCCAGAATGGCTATAGAGCCAAACATACCGCCAGCAATATCCACGACGCTTGAGCCTGCACGCATGGGTTTACCGGGTAGACCGGTCATATAGGCGAGGCCACCCATCATTTGAGTGACTTCGTCTAAGGCGGTGCGATTTTGATATGGCCCATCCAGAAAACCTTTGAGTGAACAATAAATCAGCCGAGGATTACTGACCCCCAGTTGTTCGTAAGCAAAGCCCAGTTTATCCATGGCGCCGGGTCGAAAATTTTCGATCAGAATATCGGCTTTATCAATTAATTGGCTTGCCACCTTGTGGCCTTCAGCCGACTTAAGATTGAGGCAGACACTTTGCTTATTGCGGTTATACATGGGGAAATAGCCCGCCCCTGAGCCTTGTAATCGACGCGTGTTATCACCGTTTATGGGTTCTATTTTGATAACTTCAGCACCCATGTCAGCGAGGATCAAACCGGCACTGGGCCCCATCACCATATGGGTAAATTCAACGACACGGATTCCGCTAAGGGGCAGCTTGTCTGTCTCAGCCATCTTCAACTCTCCAGCTTGTTCATTTCCCTGCAGTGCCACGGAGAAGTGGACATTAAACAGGTCTGCATTTACAATTTGTCCTTATGTTATATCATTATATCTTTTGTTGCCAGTATCAGCACCGGACGGAACATGAATAAATCAAAAATAGACATAGAAATCAGTGAAGTAGGGCCGCGCGACGGCTTACAAAGCATTACCGATATTATGCCTACTAAAGACAAGAAAGCATGGATTCTGGCCGAAGCGGAGGCCGGAGTAAGCGAAATTGAGGTCGGTTCTTTCGTTCCGGCAAAAATATTGCCTCAGCTTGCCGACACCGCCGAATTGGTGGAATACGCAAGGACAATAGAAGGTTTAACCGTTGCCGTGCTAGTGCCCAATTTACGAGGCGCAGAAGCCGCCATTAATGCCGGCGCGCATAAAATATCAATCCCTTTTTCAGTCAGTGAAACTCACTGCCAGAAAAATGTGAATCGCAGCCATCTACAAATGTTCGATGAGATAGAGCGTATTATCGCCCTGCTTAAAACCCTCGATGGCCCCCGCCCCCATTTTGAAGTTGGCCTATCTACCGCCTTTGGCTGTTCAATTGAAGGCGCGATTACAGAATCAAAGGTAGTCACTATCGCAGAGCGATTGGTCGCTGCCGGCGTCGATGAAGTCGGCCTGTCTGACACCACCGGCAGTGGCAACCCCGCGCAACTAAGACGCTTGGTAAAATCAATTTGGCATTACTGTGGTCGCGACAAGCTCAATGGCGTGCATTTACACAACACCCGAGGTCAAGGCTTAGCCAATGCTCTGGCCGCGGCTGATTTAGGCCTAACAACAATTGACAGTTCTCTAGGCGGTATAGGCGGCTGCCCTGCCGCACCCGGCGCCAGCGGCAATATCGTCACTGAAGATTTAGTGTTTATGCTGGAGGCCATGGGCCTAAGAACCGGCATCGATATTGAAAAACTGATTGCGGTTCGCGATCTGGTTCAACGGGCTTTACCAAGCACGGAGCTGTTTGGCTTTACCGCCAACGCAGGCTTACCAAAAGGCTTTATACGCGCCAGCTAATACGGCGCACAAACGCTACACCGCTTGCTTGCGCATTTCTGTAATAGGAGCGGCTGAACGCGAGAGGTAAAGTAAACTCAAGGCCAGGCAGGCACCCAAAATATAAGAGGAGTGAACGTGTAAGTTGGCAAACAAAGCCCCCGTCAGCAAGGTGCCCATTGTTCGACCCAGAGTACCCGCCGACGAGAATATGCCCATCACCATACCGCGATCGGTATGCACCGCAGCCATCGATGCCAAACTTTGCGCGCTGGTTAACACACAGGCTGCACCGGCGGATTGCACCATCATCGCGACCGTGACTGCAAGTAAACTCCCCTGCTCACCCGCGAAGGCCATACCCACTAGCCCCGCGGCATAAACACAGGCCCCTGCCCTGAGCAAAGTAAGCTCGCCGTAGCGGCGTGTCATCGGACCGATCAGCCCAGCTTGAATGACCACTAAGACAATGCCGCTGGCCAGTAAGATCGGCATTAAGCCTCTAGGACCGTCGATAATACCAAGGGCCGCGGTCCAAATTGGGAATAGTGATTCGACCAGACCCGCGCCGATATTGTAAACCAGTGCGCAGGAGATAATGGCCATCAATGCCGGTTTCGAGGTTAAAACACGCAAGCCCTGCAGTCGATTAAGGCGCGGCTGTTGGCGTAATTCAAGGCGGCTTTCCAGTGGTAAACTTTCTGGCAGAAAAAACAGTATGGTCAGAAAAGCCAGACTCGACATAGCCGCCGAAAACAAAGCGGGGATAACAAAGTTAGCATCTTCAAAATTGCTACCGCCAAGTGCACTGCCCAAAGCCGGGCCGACAATAAAGCCAATACCAAACGCCGCACCAACCATGCCCATACCTTTAGCGCGATTTTCTGCGCTGGTGATATCGGTGACATAGGCCTGGGCGGCGGCCAAATTCCCCGCCATCGCACCACCAATAAAACGCGCCAGAGCAATCATCCACAGCGTTGTCGCCGATGCGAGCATAAGATAGGCGATCACCGCACCAGCCATACTTAGCAACAATACCGGCTTACGACCGTAATAGTCACTCAGCCGACCCAGAAAGGGTGTACTGATAAATAAGGCTGCCGAATAGGTCGCCATGAGTACCGTGGCCAATGCCGGGCCAGCGCCAAGGCTTTCGGCAAAATAGGGAAATATCGGAATCATAATGCCGAAACCAATCAGATCCAGAACAATCACAAAAAATATAATAAACACGGTCGAGGTGCCTCGAAATGTTGCCAACAGCGATGACTGCGGATGTTCTGGTAAATCTGAATATAGCCACCCTGGCGCACTGCCGACGTAAGTACATCGACCGTAGTGCACTAGAGAATTTCAGAGGTGGGTACGAAAAAAATATATGTAATCAACAACGGCCGAAATCTTAGGCCAACGCCAAGCTCTCGCGCACACAGTTGATCATCGCCCTTTCCATTAGAAAGGCCTTGGCCTTGACGGTATCAGCCGCCGTTTCCATTAACATCGCCTGACGTTTCTTTTGAATATCGGGGTCGGTGGATTCCATTAATTTTTTATTTTCAATGGTGTGCTTTTGTACAAAGTCCACCGCCAATAGCCGACGTTGGCGATCGTACTGAGCAAATTCTTTTGCGATATCGGCATTGCCTTTGACAATTCTGACCAGTCTCTCGGCGAGATTGAAAGCGTCGTGAAGCCCGCCATTCATGCCCATGCCACCGAGTGGATTATTGATGTGGCAGGCATCACCAGCCAGCACGACACGGCCTTTGTAGTAAGTTTCAGACACACGTTGATGAACATTGTAGAGCGTGCGGTGATTAAGCAGATATGGACTGCCTTTATCATAAAGATGCTTAAGTCGCGCCTGAATGAATTCGTCCGATAGTAATTTGGCCTCGTCGTCACCAGGCTCAGTCGGTATCAACACCCGCCACAATTTCTCGGTACGCAGAATAACGCACCACTCCTCGGGGTCAGACACGTAGTTAACCCAGGCGAGGTTTTCAAACACATTTTCAAACTCGAAATCAGTACTGACGACTAGGAACTTTTCATCGTAGGTAAAGCCATCAAAACCAATGCCCGCGCCTTTGCGCACATTGCTAGAAGCGCCATCAGTACCGACTAATACCGCGGTGTGAATTTCGCTTTTACCCGCCGCCGTTTCCAGTTCAACGATCACACCTTGTTCGGTTTCTTTGCAGCCGGTGACTTTGTGACCAAAACGAACATCAACATGGGGATAAGCCTTGAGCATATCGCCAACGATCTGAGTCATTTCATATTGTTCGAGTTGAAGCCGAAACGGAAACTTAGTTTCGTCGGCAATTAACTTCATATTAAATTCGGCAACATCGTTGCTCTGCCGATCACGGTACTGATATTTATCGGCCACCAGCCCCTTGGCCAATAGCTTTTCAGTCACGCCAAGGCTGTCGAGCATTTCCAATGACGGCGGGTGAAAGGTAGACGCGCGTAAATCAACCGGTAGTTGGTCCGCCTGTTCAAGCAGTATGACGGGAATATTGTGCTGGGCTAAATAAAGCGTCAATGCCGAACCGGCCGGGCCTGCGCCTACGACAACAATAGCTTGATTCATATGAACTTCCGTAAATATCAGACATTATTAAACATCACGTCTGCTCACCTATGTATTCATCCATTCCCAGACTCATACGATAAATAAACCGTCGCGGGTTATATTGGCAACTGAGTATGTCGACCAAGCGACCATCTTCACTGTAAGACTGGCGCAACAAGGTCAATGCCGGGTCACCGGGCTCCATTTCTAGCTCTCTAGCGACATCGGGGCTAACTGAAATAGCACTTAAATCTTGCTCGACTTTGGTCAAATTGATGCCGTTCTCACGAATCACATCAAGTCGCACTGCGGACTCGAGATTTTCTCTGGTAAATCCCTGCGTTATCCCAGCAGTCCAGCTCTCGTAATAGGCAAAGGGTTGACCCTCGTCATTACTACGTACCCGTAATAAGCGAAAGGCTTTTTCGCCCGATTTGAGTCCAAGCTGCTTGGCGATCAGAGCCGGTGGCGTGACCTCAGACAGATCAAGCACCTTCACCTTGGTGTGACGACCTAGGTTGACCAGTTTCTCTAACATACCCATCAGTGGAGCATTCAGCGCTTCTGGTTTGTAGTGATAGGTCACATGGGTGCCCTTACCACGTCGGCGATCAACCAGATCTTCGTTCGCTAACTCATCCATCGCCCGTTTAGCGGTAATACGGGAGATACCAAATACTTCGGCCAAATGTTGCTCAGTAGGCATTTTGGCGCCGAAAGCTATTGAACCGTCGAGGATACGATTCTTTAACAACAGATAGGTCTGGTGATAAAGCGGTGTCGGGGTATCTCCACGCAGTGATTTAAGATCACGCTCGGAAAACAATTTTTCGATTACAGCGTCCATAACTCCTCCTAATGATGGCATTCAGCCATTCTACGGCAGTTGTTGTAGCACATCATCGATTTTCATGACGTCGGCGTATTTGGCGTGTATATCAAAAAGATTCGCTTCATGAGCTTGGGCATTGCGATCACCCACCGCCTCAATCGGCACCACCACTGAGTAATCGTGTTGCAAACCATCTACCACTGTCGCCCGCACACAGCCACTGGTTGTTAAACCGGTGACCACCAAGGTATTGATAGCCAATGTCTTCAACAGCGCATCCAACTCTGTACCGTAAAATGAACTGGCCCACTGCTTCTCAATAATATTTTCATCCGCCAGTGGTGCCAGAGCGGGGTCTATTTTGACCCACTCGGAATCCGGCGTCAGGCAATTCAAGGCCGGAATACGGGCGCGGAACACTTTGGCCTGATCGGCATTGTGATAGACCACCGTGGTAAAAATCACTGGCAAGCCACGTTTACGAAATGCCGCCAGCAAGCTTGCGTTTGCTGCCACCACATCAGGGCAGTCGGTTCCCAGAGCACACTTTGAGCTGGTAAAGCCGTTAATCATATCGACCAGTAACAGTGCTGGACGGCCGACAATGCCGAGACTCTTACGCTCAAGATTCACAGGCCCACTCCACTTTGCTATTCACCGCGATGTCCATTGCCATAAAACGCCGAATTAATTGACACACTACTTGTGGTTGACGATCACAGACCCAGCTGGCCGTGTCAGCAATGGTGGTTTTCACACCGCTGTGTACGCAGGCAAAAGCGTCGTCTAATACCGAGAACAAGGGATCGGCTGTACCAGCGAACATCAATACTGGCTGCCGTATTGCACTAATGGCACCTTGGTAATCATGCTCAATCACCGCTTTATAGGCATCGGGATAGCGCTCGCCCATCGCTAAACCCAGCTGCGCTTCTCGCAACACCAAGTCCAAGTCTGCGGCTGAATCTTTGGCCTGCATGCGCTGCCACATAGCCAGAAGATGCAAGCCATCCTTGGTCGGAGGAAAGCTGCGAGCCTTCTCCGGCAAGATATTTTTTAAGGTTTGATTTAACAATGTCGGCCCCGACAGCATTAATCGAGATGCCAACTCCGGGTGACGGAATAGCAGTTCGGTGGCCACGGCCGCGCCGGTATGATGGCCAAATATGCCCGCCACGGGTCCATCGCAAAACTCCGCCATCACATCTGCCCAGGCTGAAATGGCATTAACTTTAGGGCTGATCTGCAGACAATCACTCTGCCCAAAACCTGGTAAGTCCGGCGCCAACACATAATAATCTGCCGCCAAATCAGCCATCATGGCCTCGTACATCACCGAACTACTTGGCGCTTGGTGAATAAGCAGTAGAGTCGGCTTACCTGCCAGACCAGCATGTCGGAAATGGCATTGGCCGCTGCTTAGCGACGCATAGCCACGGCGCACGACTGCCGCACTCACAGTGAAGCACCCAATTCAATGCTGATCCATTTCAACTCGGTGAATTCTTCTGTGCTGAATTTACCACCGCTGCGGCCCACGCCGGAATAACCGCTGCCACCCACTGGCGCTAGGGCATTACTCTGAAATGAGTGCATGCCAATATGCACGGCTCCCGCCTTAATGCGACGTGCAGCTGTGAAGCCCCACTGAATATTGTGAGTGAGTACCCCGGCAGATAGACCGTAGTCACTGTCATTGGCCAGCGCGATGGCGTCGTCTAAATCAGCAGCCACAACAATACTGGCCAGTGGACCAAAGCTTTCTTCACGCCAAATACTCGACTGCTGCGAGGGGTTTGTGACTAGGGTCGGCTCATACACCAGTCCTTCCCTCACCTTGCCGCCACACAATAAGGTCGCGCCATTGGCAAGAGCATCGGCTTGATGGGCTTGAATTTTTTCAACGGCGCGGCGATTAATCAGTGGGCCATAGGCGCAGCTGCTATCAAACACATTGCCAATTTCCAGAGCATCAGCTTCACGCTTTATGGCGGCGCAAAACGCATCAAAAATAGGGGCTTCAACAACAATACGCGAGTTGGCCATGCATATTTGGCCGCCGTGATTAAACATGCCAGCAACGGCAATGGCTGCGGCCGTGTCGGGATCAACGTCGCGCAACACCAGCAAGGCGCTTTTGCCACCCAGTTCTAACTGAGCAGGCACCATGCGCTGCATAGCCGCTGCACCAATCAGTTTACCGGTTTGAGTTGAACCGGTTAGGGCGATGCCATCAACGTCGGGGTGATTGACCAAGGGCGAGCCGCACTGCAGGCCAAATCCGGGTAACACGCTAATCGCCTGGACTGGCAAGCCCGCTTCTACTAATAAGCGTGCAAACGCCAGCGCAATAATCGGGGTTTCTTCCGAGGGTTTAATAACAATGCTATTACCGGCGGCTAGGGGAAACGCCGCCATTTTGCATAGTAGCGCCAAGGGCGCATTGTATGGCGACACCACAGCAATCACGCCCAGCGGTTCGCGAAACACCATAGATATTCGATCGGGTTTATCGTTGGGAAAGGTATCACCGTACAAACGACGAACTTCGCCAGCGGCGGTGCGCAATAAATCGACTGTGTAGGCGATCTCAAAGCGCGCCTTGGTAATGCTCGAGCCACTTTCTTTAATCAACAAGTCCAAGTAACGCGCTTCGCCTTCGGTCTCCATAATGTGCGCCGCGCGCAATAACACGGCTTCGCGATCTTTGGGTGCCAAGCCCGACCACAGCCGAGCGCCCTCCACCGCCTTAGCAACCGCAAGATCGACATCTTCCGCGCCCGCACTGGCGACTTGCGCAAGCACAGTTTCATTCAATGGCGACAAGACCTCAAACCAATCATCGCCGATGGCGGGACATTCTTCGCCGCCAATATAGAGACCGTGTTGACGATCAAAAAAATCACTCATGGCCGCGCTCCAACACCCAGCACACGGCTACCGCGGAAAAACTCAAAGCTTTCTTTAACGCCCTCATCGCCAATACCGCTTAACCCCCAAGCCGGTCGTGGCGCGAGTGGATTGAGATTCATCATGGTGACGGCATTTATTTTGACAATACCTGTGCGCATTTTTTTAGCAATTTTCCAGCAATGCTGTTCATCGCCAAACACATAACCCGCCAAGCCAAAGGGTGTGCCATTGGCCAGCGCTATAGCCTCTTCATCGCTACTAAAGGTATGTACAGTGGCCACTGGGCCGAAGGTTTCATTTTGGGTTTGGCTGGGGTCGAGACCCGTAACTAGAGCAGGAGCGAAATAATAGCCGGTCGATTTAGGCAAAGTACTGCTCTGTAAAACTTTACCACCCAGAACGCGATAGGCTGCCAAGGTTTCTTCAATATGAACAAGGTGCATGGCGTGTACCAAGGGGCCCATGTCGCTTTGACTATCCAGTGCACTGCCAATTTTAAGATCACCAAGCCGCGCCATTACGCCCTTGATCACTGGCGTAAACACCGATTCATGAATAAGCAAACGCCCCAAGGCGCGACACCACTGACCGTTCAAGGTCACCATGCCCTGCACAATGGCATCGCAGCTCGCGTCAATATTGGCGTCTTCAAGCACAAGCAGCGCGTTATTGCCGCCCAACTCCAATTGCGCCGGTTTAATATCATAAGCACAGGCCGCCGCAACAGCGCGTCCACCCGCTAAACCACCGGTAAACGATACCGCCTGAATACGCGGATCAGACACCAATGCGGCACCCACCGAGGCATCACCGTGTAAAAGCTGAATTAAGCCCTGAGGAAAGCCGACTTTTTGCAAGGCCCCAACAATATACTGGGCCGACAATGGCGCCCATTCCGAGGGTTTGATAATAACCGGGCAGCCCGCAGCCAAAGCTGACGCGATTTTATGGCAGGCAATACCTGACGGTGCATTCCACGGCGCAACGATGGCCGCAGGCCCCAGTGGCAAGCGTTCGTTTAACAGCTCGCCGTGCGGCCCATCCAACACTGGCGCGTGGGGTAGCTGACGAAGTAAATTTGCCGCCGAGCGAAATGCCATGGGGCAAATGCTGGCCACTACAGTCGTAAATTTTAAAATGGCGCCGGTACACAGCGCGTCCGCCTCAGCAATTTTGGCGGATTGCTCAGCGAGTGCTTCAGCAGCTGCGTCCAATACATCGGCACGCGCAGCAGGACTTAAATCGGCCCACACGCCACTGTCATGAACCTTGCAAGCCGTCCCAATCGCCGCTTCAATTTGCTTGGCATCGGCAGCGCCCTGCTCAAACAAGCGCTCGCCGCTACTGGCATTACAAACCCACTTATCGAGCCGGCGTGTTGGTTCCGAGAGTGATCCGTTTAGAAAATTCTGCAACATAAAATCAGCCTTTACCGAAGGAGTTTTGTTCACGTCCTTCAATAATCATCTTGGCCGCTTCCAGCCGTCCCCGCTCAGCAGGAAAGGCCTGCACCAAGCCCATGGCTAAGTCCCGCAGTGCGCGTGAATATGGCGTGCTAAACATGGTGCCCGAGGTACCCGCCGCTTTTAAAGCAGTGACCCCAACTTTAAAGCTGTATTCCGCGACCTGGCCTTTACAAGTACGCCAAAAAGTCACTACCTCATCTTTGGAGACAATGGGTGGATTGCAACTCTCGATATGCACCTGACGACGCGCCCACAACAAGGCTGTTTGTAAGTCTGCATACATATCGCCGACAAATTGAGACTGGAACGGCCCTGTACCGAGTGGCTTACCGGTGTCGACAAAGGTTTTTTCTTTCAGCATTTTAATGGCCGTTTGGTACACCGCCACTGCCGCGCCCAAATAGATCACCGAAGCTGCAACCTGATTGCCAACAAAGCTGGAGCGACTCATCTGGCAACTGCGCGCGAAGGCACCAGGAATTGCCATGGCATCATCATCAGCGACAAATACTTTTTCTAACACCAAACCTTCGGTCGCGGTGCCGCGCATACCCAGCGCGTCCCATTCAATACGTCCACGAGTACCCGGGGCATCACGATCGACAAAGAAAGTACACAGGGCACTGGCGTCATTTATTCCCTGCAGGCCAGCCGTCACCAGATATTGATCAGCAATACCCGTGGCGCAACCAAAGGATTTAACCCCATTCAATTCCCAGCCGCCGTCCACTTTGTGAGCTTCGGTGGTAATAGTAATAGCGGAATGTTCTGATTTAACCGATTCACTGGCATAGTTTGCCAACCATTTTCGATCGCGGCCCATGGTGTAAAGTACTTTCTCGGCAAAAGCGCGAACAGCGGGGGCTTCTTCTTCTGAAAACAAACCTTCATCAAGCGCTGCTAGAGCTAATGTGCCCCGTGAGGCCGAGGTATTGTGAAAGAAGTAAGCTAGACCCGTAGAAGGGCAAACACTGCCGATCGCAAAACACGCTGCCGCCCAGTCCCGTAAACCACCACCTAGGCCGCCGTACTCACGGGGCACCATAAGCCCCAG
>JBLHPB010000099.1:0-10645 GCA_047624025.1 Zhongshania sp. | reverse complement strand
GGCCTGGGCAACAGGTGAATCGGCGAGGCCATAGCCAATGGTTTGTGGGCGAGATTTTTGAATCATAGCGTAGCCTGAACCAGCATCAAAATAGTGCTTTATATCCACCAGTGCCTGCTGTTCCCGGTCATTTAATTTTTTAAGATCATCGGCATTTGGCTGTGCAAGTACCATATTAAGGTGGATAGCCAGGCACTCAGGGGGATTGATTATGCCAATAGCCGTTGTCACCCCCGAACCCCAGTCGCCGCCTTGAGCTACATACTGTGGATACCCCAGTCTAGTCATTAGCTCAATCCAAGTCTGGGCTATTTTATCTAAGTTCCATCCTGTTGAGGTCGGCTTGCCAGAGAAGCCGTATCCTGGCAGTGAGGGAATAACAAGATGGAAGGCATCTTCGGCTTGGCCGCCAAAGGCGGTGGGATTGCAAAGCGGTTCTATAACCTTGATAAATTCCAGTATCGAACCTGGCCAACCGTGAGTCATTAGTAAAGGCATGGCATTGTCATGAGGCGAACGAATATGCAGAAAGTGGATGTCAAGGCCGTCAAATTGGCTGGTGAATTGGGGGTAGCTGTTCAGTTTTGACTCGCAGCGTCGCCAGTCGTAATGATGTTGCCAATAATCACAAAGGCTTTTCAGCTTGGCTAGCGGCACACCTTGTGACCAGTCATCGACCAACTCAGCGTCGGGCCAGCGGCTCATGGCCAAACGAGTCTTTAAATCCTCAAGCTGGCTTTGGGGGATATCGATATGAAAGGGAGTGATTGAGGCTGCCATGGGCTTAATCCAATAATTATTCGGGATAAGGAATTTTTAGTATGTTGTTACCACGTGCTTGAATTACTGGTTACTGTCTCCGGCAATCATATGCGCTTGCCTAGCTACTTTGACATACTCGCCATGGCAATTTTGTCCTTATTGTGGCGTACGCTTTCATCATCAGCCACTCATTATTTCCAATATGAACCCACATCGCCGCAATTTTAATATTAGCAGCTGCGCTGATCAGGTTTGTAAATTCAACTAATTGAAAGCTCCGGTTCTGCTCCTGAGTTATTTCGTAGAGACTGCTCTGAGAATCTTTGCCGGCGCGCTCATGGTTGAAGTGTGAGCCAGTTAATTTAACGAAAAGATTCCCTATCCCAAGCTCGGACTGTAAAATTGTTGTTTTAGCTTATAACGCGGAGCATAACAATGGGCAGAGCCTACCAAAACCGCAAAGATTCCATGGCCAAGACCTCGGATGCCAAGGCAAAGGTCTACAGTAAATACGGTCGCGAAATTTATGTGTGTGCCAAGTCCGGTGGTTTTGACCCTACTGGTAACCTCGCCCTGCGAGGCATGATCGAACGTGCCAAAAAGGATCAGGTTCCCACTCATGTCATTGAAAAAGCCATCGAAAAAGCCAAGGGCGGTGCGGGTGAGGATTTTTCACTGTCACGCTACGAAGGCTATGGTCCTGGCAATTGCATGGTCATCATTGATTGTTTGACCGATAACGCCAATCGCACCTTTGGTGATGTACGCCTGTGTTTTACCAAGACCAAGAGCAAAATTGGTACTCAGGGCAGCGTTAGTCATATGTTTGACCACTCGGCAATTTTTGTTTTTGCTGGGGATGACGAAGAGGCGGTACTTGAGGCCTTGATGGAAGCTGATGTGGACGTCACCGATATTGAGACGGAGGATGGAAAAATTTCAGTCTTCGCACCCAATACCGAGTATTTCAAGGCTAAGCAGGCCTTAATGGAAATCGACATCAATGATTTTGATGTCGATGAAATTCAGTTTCTTCCCCAAAACACGACCACCATTGAAGGCGACGATGTGGCGATGTTGGAGAAGTTCATGGACATGCTTAATGACTTGGACGATGTACAAAACATTTACCACAACGTTGCTGCCGAGTGATTTTTGGCGGTCTCCGGTGTCAGCGGATTATATGTTTACTCTGTAATGGCAGCGCTTCGGCGCTGTTTTGCTTTATACCGTGGTCATTGTAGCCTTGACGCATTTTAAAATATTGTAGTCGTATTCGCCGTCAAGCAAGTCGAATACCGGCTTAATTTTACCGTCCTCGCTGTGCTCAAAGGCAAAGCGAATTTCCTGTAGCTGGGTGTCGCTGAGATTGACGACTTGCTCGAGCGGCAGTTCGCCGCTGACAATGCCTTGGCAGAGATGATTATAGATGGTGCTGGCTACAAGTCCGCGCTGGCTGGCTATGTCTTCTGGGCTATTGCCCTGCTTGGCAAGAGTAATGCTGGTTGCGGCGGTGTCGTTTATCTCCTCGCTATTGTCAGCGCCAAGGTTTGCCAAAATAACCGCCACAAAACCTTCGCCATAAGTCGCAAGCTTGCTTTCACCAACCCCTGAAATTCGGTTGAGATGTTCTAGGGTTTGGGGCTGACGCTCGGTCATCTCGGCCAGAGTAGCATCGTGAAAAATCATAAAGGCGGGGATGTCTTTTTCTTTGGCTAGGCTGGCGCGGTGTTCCCTCAGCGCTTCCCACAATACACTATTGCCTGTTGCCAGAGATTGTTTGTTGCGGCGGCGCTCGGCCTTACTGGCCTTGACCATTTTGCGCAGGGTTAGCTGTTCTTCACCTTTGAGAACGGGGCGGGCGCTGTCAGTGAGCTGTACGCTGCCATAGCCTTCAACGTCAACGCGCAGTAAGCCTCGAGCAATAATTTGTCGATACAGGGTTCGCCATTCGGTGGCATTGAGTTCGCTGCCAATACCGTAGGTGGAGATCTTGTCGTGACCGAACTGAACAATTCGATCGTGCTCCTTACCCATTAATACATCGACTAAATAGGTAACACCAAAGCGTTGGCCGGTGCGATAAACACAGGACAGGGCTTTTTGTGCTGCGGTGGTGGCATCCCAGGTTTCCGGTGGGCTTAGACAGTTATCGCAGTTGCCACAAGGGTGATCTAAATTGTCGTCAAAATAGCGCAGCAGGGCTTGGCGACGACAGGTGGTCAGCTCGCAGAGTCCGAGCATGGCGTCGAGCTTATGTTGTTCTAAACGTTTGCGACTTTCTTCGGCACCGGAATTACCCTGCATTTGTCGCAGGGTGATCACGTCTTGCAGGCCGTAGGCCATCCAGGCGTTAGCAGGCTGGCCGTCGCGACCGGCGCGGCCAGTTTCCTGATAATAGGCTTCAATACTTTTTGGTAAATTGAGATGGGCGACAAAGCGCACATCGGGTTTGTCGATGCCCATGCCAAAGGCAATGGTGGCAACAACAATGACGCCGTCTTCGCGGAGAAAACGTTCTTGATGCTGTTGGCGCATCTCATTGCTTAAACCGGCATGGTAGGGCAGCGCGGTCATACCTTTGGTGCTTAGCCACAGGGCAATCTCGTCGACCCGTTTACGGGACAGGCAGTAGACAATTCCAGCTTCGCCCTCGTGTTCGTTAAGTATAAAACGCAGCAACTGTTCACGGGCATTGCCCTGGTTTTCACTGATACGGTAGCGAATATTGGGGCGGTCAAAGCCATCGTTAAAAACCCTCGCCTGATGCAGTGAAAGGCGCTCGATAATTTCTCTTTGGGTAGGGCCGTCTGCGGTGGCGGTGAGGGCAATGCGCGGAATGTCGGGAAAGCGTTCGTGGAGAATAGACAGTTTGATATATTCGGGGCGGAAATCATGGCCCCATTGGGATACGCAGTGTGCTTCGTCAATCGCGAATAGTGACAGTGGGGCGCGACTCAGTAAGTCCAGCATGCGCGGCATCATCAACCGTTCTGGGGCAACATAAAGTAGATCCAGATCACCCTGCATTAAGGCGTTTTCGACTTCATTGACCTCCATGCCAGTGAGGCTGGAGTTCAGAAATGCAGCGCGAATACCGTTTTGGCGCAGGGCCATGACCTGATCTTGCATCAGGGCGATTAACGGTGACACAACTATTGCAGTGCCTTCGCGAACTAGGGCCGGCACCTGAAAACACAGCGACTTACCCCCGCCGGTGGGCATTAGCACTAGGGCGTCACCGCCACCAATGACATGATCGACAATGTCGGCTTGCTGGTTGCGGAAGGCGTCATAGCCGTAGACGCTTTGCAATACCGACAGGGCAGAGGTGCCTGTGTGATTGATGTGATTCATATTAGAGATAGGCTGTTTACCACATTAAATCGTCAGGAATTTGATAGGCCGCATAGGGGTCGTCCTCGGCCACCACGTTGGTGCTGCCTTGGGTGTTGTGTACCAATATGACAGATTCATCGCGTTGTTTGATCTTGTTGGCAATGGCGACGGGCACCAGTTCATAGCCGTCTTCGAGCTTGACCAGGGCGATAACACCTTTAATCAGCTGGGTTTGCAGCAGGGTATCTACGTAGAGTTTTTTGATTTTTTTGCCATCGGTAAATTGATAGGCAATTTCGCCGCCCCGGCGGTCAATTTTATTCAGGCTAATAAGCTGAATAATCTGGGCGTGGATGGCTTTTTTGTCGGCCTGGTCTTGACGCTGGCGGTTAATTTTTCGATCGCGCTCGGCTTTTTCAGCAAGGGCGCGCTTGGCGGCCTCCTTGCTCTCATCAACAATCACTGTGCCTTTAGCTTGTTTGGCCTGCTTACGTTTTTCCTGAGTGATCTGTTTGGCCTTTTTCTTGTCGACCATGCCAGCTTTAAGAAGCTGGTCTTGAAGCGATGGCATACTAAGCCTCTTAATATGGGGGAATTGAACTGAGTATTCTAAGCTATTCAGGGCGCAAGGGCTTGGGATAATTTTGAGAATCACGATGTGATTTACAAAGTGACCGCTTGTTAGCTGGGGTTTTGGCGGTACTCTCGATACAAACCATTTACCCACTCTGTGACGGGATGGTCCCGGTACAGATCGCAGAATGCCTTTGCGGCCGGGTCGGGGTTATCACCCCAGGGGAATGGGTGTTCTAGGGGCTGGGTCAGCAGTGAGAGCATCGCAGCAACCGATAAGTCGGCCCGGCTGAAACTATCCCCAAGCAGATAGCGTTTGTCCTTGAGCTGTTCGGCCAACGCGTCCATTGCCACGGCAAACTCGGTTTTGGCTTGCGCGACCTTGGCTGCTGAAATGACATAAATCTTGTAAATCTGCTTATGAAGTCTAGGGGCAATGGCGCGGTAAAAGGGTTTTTTGTACCAAGGCATCGTGTGGGTAAAGCACTGACGTATAAAGGCGGGGTGATCTAATAATGTGCTGTACAAGATTTGTCGAAGATTGACGCCAAGTTGTTCATCCATGGCCGCTTCAATGTCTACGCAAGCTTGTCTGTTTTCGGCGCCATGAGGCGTGAGCTGTTTTTGCGGATGATGCTGGTCTAGGAAATCGATGATCGCGCTCGAGCCTTGAATGGCACTACCGTCATCATTGATCAGCACAGGCACCGAGCTTCGTGGTGCTATTTTGCGAATGGTTTTTAAGTGCAGGCCAGGCATGATCGCTTGAGGTGAAAAATCGATGCCCTTGTAGTCTAAGGCCCAGCGCGCTTTCTCGCAAAAATGTGAGTGCGGAAATACTAATAATGATGTCATATCGTCACCTCTTCATTGACTTCCTAATTACCTGCCCGCAGGGATCACCATTTCCAGCTTGAGTAGATTAATAGCAAGTGCTTCCGCCACTTTTATACCATCAATTCCCGCTGACAAAATCCCCCCAGCATACCCCGCACCTTCTCCTGCGGGGTAAAGGCCGTGAGTATTGATATTTTGATAGTCCTTACCGCGTTTAATGCAAATGGGGGAGGAGGTGCGGGTTTCAATGCCGGTGAGTATCGCGTCGTTCATGGCAAAGCCTTTGATCTGTTTGTCAAAGGCTGGGATGGCTTCGCGGATGGCGGCATTGGCGAAGTCTGGCAGGGCGAGGGATAGGTCCCCTAGACTGACGCCGGGCTTGTAAGAGGGGGTGACACTGCCTACTGCGCTGGAGGCTTTGCCGCGCAGATAGTCGCCGACTAATTGCGCTGGCGCATTATAGTTTTCGCCGCCGAGCTGGTAGGCAAGGCTTTCCAGTTTGCGCTGCAAATCGACGCCCGCGAGTACGTGCTCGGGGTAGTCTTTGTTCGGCTCAATGCCTACCACAATCGCAGCGTTAGCATTGCGTTCATTGCGAGAATACTGCGACATACCATTGGTCACCACCCGTTTTTCTTCCGAGGTGGCGGCCACCACGGTGCCGCCGGGACACATGCAAAAGCTGTAAACACTGCGGCCATTTTTACAGTGATGGACCAGCTTGTAATCGGCGGCGCCAAGGATGGGGTTACCGGCGTGATCGCCAAAGCGGGCGCGGTCAATCACTGATTGTGGGTGCTCAATACGAAAGCCGATGGAAAAGGGCTTGGCCTCCATATACACGCCTTGATCCAAAAGCATCTGGAAGGTGTCGCGGGCGCTGTGGCCGATCGCCACAATAATATGACGGCTGTGCAGGGTTTCGCCATTACTCAGGGTCACACCGGTGACCTGGCCCTGCCCGTCAGCTAGGCTGTCGCGGTGCAGTGTTTCAACCTTGCTGTTAAAACGAATCTCGCCACCGAGTGCGGTGATTTCCGCGCGAATATTTTCAACCATTTTTACCAGCTTAAATGTGCCGATATGGGGCTTGCTGACCATCAGGATCTCTTCTGGCGCACCGGCTTTGACAAACTCGGTCATCACTTTGCGGCCTAGGAAGCGACGGTCTTTAACCTGACTGTAGAGCTTGCCGTCAGAGAATGTGCCCGCGCCACCCTCGCCGTATTGCACATTGGATTCGGTGTTGAGCTTGCGCTCTCGCCACAGACCCCAAGTGTCTTTGGTGCGCTGGCGCACATCTTGGCCGCGGTCTAATACAATGGGTTTCAGACCCATCTGGGCCAGTAATAGGGCGGCGAGTATCCCGCAGGGGCCAAAGCCAATCACTATTGGCCGTTGCTGTTCGGTAGTTGGGAAGTTTGCAGCTGCTTGGCCAAGAAAATGATAGCCGGTATCTGGGCTGGTGCGGATAAGGGATTTGCCGGCAAATTTTTCTAGCAAGGCTTCTTCTGTGCCGCTGCTGACCTCGATATCGACAAGGTAGATAAGCAGAATATTGTTTTTTTTACGGGCGTCGTAGCTGCGTTTAAAAATCTTCAGACTCAGCAGTTGCTCATTGCTCAGCTCGAGCAGGCTGAGTACGGCACTGCGTAGCTCGGCCTCGCTGTGATTGAGGGGCAGTTTGATATCGTTAAGTCTGAGCATGGAGTAGGTCTTTTATTCGGTGGTGGCTGGGCGGCCAGAATTTTACCACGATTGCACGCTGGGTTTTGCTTTCTACACGACCAAACCCGCGCTATAGCCAGAGGACCAGGCCCACTGGAAATTAAAACCGCCAAGATGACCGGTGACATCCAGTACCTCTCCTATAAAGTAAAGGCCGGGCTGGGTTTTCGCCTCCATGGTTTTTGAGCTGATACCAGCGGTATCTACGCCTCCACGTGTTACCTCGGCGGTGCGATAGCCCTCGGTGGCAGAAGGCTTAAGCGACCAAGCTTGAAGCTTGGCGGCAATGCCGTCCAGTGCCTTGTCGCTGAATTCGGCCAGCGCGGTTTCAGCGTACTGAGGCCACCATAGACTTTGCAGTTCGTTAACCAAGCTTTTAGACAGCTTTTGACTGAGTACGCTGCGCAGTAAACTCTTACTCTGCTGTTGTTTTGCGCCGCGCAACCAGTTTGAAGCATCAAGCTCGGGCAGTAGATTGATCAGCACTTCGGCGCCGGGATTCCAGTAGTTGGAAATTTGTAAAATGGCTGGCCCGCTGATACCGCGATGGGTAAACAGCATATTTTCGGTAAAGCTGCGGCTATTGCAGCTCACTTCTACTTCTAGCGCCAAGCCAGCGAGGCGTTCGCACATAGCCTTACTGACATCGCTAAACATAAAGGGCACCAGGCCGGCTTGACGATGACTGAGGTCAAGGCCAAATTGCTTGGCCAAATCGTAGCCAAAGCCGCTGCCGCCCAGAGTGGGAATAGACAGTGCACCAGTGGCCACCACTAGGGAGTGGCAGCTGAGTTGCCGTGCTTCCTGGCCCTGATGTAGTTTGATCAAATAGCGGCTGCGGTGATCCTCCCGTTGGTGTTTATCTGAATGCGGGATTTCGGCCTGGGCCTGAACGCTATTAATATTACAGTGGCTGCGAATTTCTACGCCGGCGTCGGCACATTCGTCCAGTAGCATATTAAGGATGTCCTTAGCGGAATCTCGGCAAAACAACTGGCTGTGTTTACGCTCCTCATATTCAATGCCGTAACGTTCGACTAGGGCGATAAAATCCCACTGGGTGTAGCGGGTGAGAGCGGCTTTACAGAAATGGGAGTTCGCGGAAATGAAATTATCGGCTTCCACATAGTGATTGCTGAAGTTACAGCGGCCACCGCCGGACATGAGGATTTTTTTCCCGACTTTATTGGCTTTTTCCAGTACAAGGACGCTGCGTCCTCGTCGCGCAGCGGTCATGGCGCACATCAGCCCCGAGGCGCCTGCACCAAAAATGATCACGTCGTAATGGTCTATACTTTGCTGCATGGCTGGTATTCTGTAGAAAATCCTTGGCGGCGCAGTATAGCGGCTAAATATCCGCTAGGCACGGCTCGTGTTTTGGTGTTTTTCGGTGTTTAATGCCGCGTCGATAGTAATTTTCGTCAATTTTGAGAGGAATCAAGTGAATTTCTCCTTGGTTGGATTTTTTGCGCTAAGCTGGTGCGAATTTTGCTTGTGAGTTACTAGTCATTCTGTTGTGGTTTCTCGACAGATCCAAGTGATACCCATTTTTTCATTATTTTATACTAAGGCGAGGTCACCTTAATGAGTCGCAATCACGCGCGCGTTCAAGCTATTTCCCAGATCACCAATCGTCAGCCCAAAGCTGTAACGATGCCTGAGTCACTCAGTAAAATCTGGGCAAGCGATGTTTTTAATATTGCCAAGATGGAGCAATGTCTTTCTAAAAATGCTTTTAAGGCAATGAAGAAGAGCGTCCAAACTGGTGCGCCGATTGATCCGGCAACGGCCGACGTGGTTGCTGCGGCCATGAAAGATTGGGCTTCAGGGAAAGGCGTAAAGTTTTTCTCGCACATTTTTTACCCCATGACCAACGCTACTGCTGAAAAGCACGATGGCTTTATTATCACCAATTCTGACGGTCATGCGATAACCGAATTTACTGGTAGCTTACTAATTAAGGGCGAGCCAGACGGCTCGTCTTTCCCCAATGGCAGTCTACGTATGACCAATGCGGCTCGTGGTTATACCGCATGGGATCCAACCAGCCCAGCTTATATCATGCACACCGACAACGGTTCTACACTCATGATACCAAGCGTATTCATGAGCTGGAGCGGTGAGTCATTGGATAAGAAAATCCCCTTGCTGCGTTCTAATTTGGCCATGAATAAAGCCGGTCAGCGAGTTTTGTCGCTGATGGGTGAGGCTGAAGTTGCACCGCTGAACTCCAGTTGTGGTGCCGAGCAAGAATATTTCCTGATTGATGCAAACTTTGCCAATGCCCGCCCAGATTTGATGTTGGCAGGTCGTACCTTGTTTGGCGCCCCACCCGCCAAAGGTCAGCAGTTTGATGACCACTATTTTGCGGCAATTCCTGAGCGTGTTCAGGTGTTTATGCAGGATTTGGAAGATCGGCTGTACAGGCTAGGTATTCCAGCTAAAACGCATCACAACGAAGTGGCACCCGGCCAATTTGAAATTGCGCCGTATTATGAAACCGCTAATATCGCCTCAGATCATCAGCAAATGCTGATGACCTTGCTGAAAATTACGGCCAAACGTCATGGCTTTGTGTGTCTCCTACATGAAAAACCCTTTGCTGGCGTGAACGGTTCGGGTAAGCACGTAAACTGGTCGGTTGGTAATGCGACGCAGGGTAATTTGCTCGATCCCGGTAGTACGCCACATGATAACATCAACTTTTTGCTCTTTTGTGGTGCAGTAGTTCGCGGGGTGCACCTTTTTGGGCCGCTATTGCGCGCTGTTATTGCTTCAGCTTCCAATGATCACCGTTTGGGTGCCAATGAGGCGCCGCCGGCCATTTTGTCAGTTTATCTGGGCGAGCAACTTGAACGTGTTTTCAATGACATTAAAGAAGGCAAGCTGCTGAAGTCTGAAGTGGGCGGGCTTATGGATGTTGGCTTGAGCCAAATTCTGAAATTTGAGCGTGATCCTGGCGACCGTAACCGGACTTCGCCGTTTGCTTTCACCGGTAACCGTTTTGAATTCCGTGCAGTGGGTTCCTCTGCTTCAGTATCCGGTCCATTGGTCGCCATGAATACCATGCTGGCGGATTCTTTAAGCTGGATTGCAGATCAACTGGAAACTGAATTAGCTACTGGTACGAGCAAGCCTACAGCTGCGATTAAAGTATTAAAGTCACTGATGGAATCTCATAGCCAAGTCATATTTGGTGGCGACGGCTATTCTGCAGAATGGCACCGCATCGCAGTAGAAGAGCGCGGCTTGAAAAATCTGCGCACCTCGGCAGAGGCACTGCCGGTATTGCGTGATGAAGCGGTTGTAAAATTATTTTCCAGTACAGATGTGTTTTCACCTTTGGAATTGGAAAGTCGCTTTGAGGTGTATTCAGAACAGTACCTGCTGTCTATTGAGGTGGAGG
>JBLHPB010000098.1:0-10748 GCA_047624025.1 Zhongshania sp. | reverse complement strand
GCGCTCAGTGACCTGTTTGACGGCTTCTCTCTTAAATTCATCTGTGTGACGTTTGGACTTCATAAGCACCTCTCGTAGCACTAGATTCTAACGTCATTTGGTGTCTAGAAAACCTTGGGAAGTCCAGGCCGAGTAAGAAAAAGTATCGCCGCCAGAGTAGCGCAGGGCATAGATCGAGGAGAGATTTATGATTCGTGCGGGATCTTGTTTAGTCGCAGCCGATCGTAAAAGTGGTAGCAGCTTTTGGCTGAGGAAGAACACTGATTTGACGTTCAGATCCATGACCTTGTCCCAGCCACTTTCTGGAAATTGGTCGATAGGTGCACCCCAGGTGGCACCGGCATTATTGACTAATATGTGTAGCGCAGATTCTTGCTCGATGATCGCGGCCGCGAGCGCGTCAATGCCTGCATTGCTACTGAGGTCAGATACAATCGCGATACATTGACCATATTGACTGAGCCGCGCTTGAGTCTCCTTCAGCTCGCTGACTTTACGCGCGGTGATATACACCTTGGCGCCAGCGCGTACAAAACCTTCGGCAATCATGGCGCCAATGCCTCACGAACCGCCAGTAATTAGAGCGATTTTACCCTCAATAGAAAATAAATTGTCCATGATTTCTCCTTGTATAGCCTGCAGATTACTTCAGCGCGATTTATATTGTTCTTCGCCAAAGGAATAAGACCACGTCTTGTCATCCAAATCCATTTTGAAATTTGGCGGCAGCTGATAAACCCAGCCATGAATAAGATTTTTACCACGCTTTACCGCCTCACGCTGTTTAATGCGCAGATACCATTTAAACAGCTTGGGATAATCTTTTTCCAAATGGATGTCGATCAATGGCAGGGCTCGCACCCACGGCCAGCAGGAGATATCAGCAATGGAATAGTCGCCAGCCAAATAATCCTGAGTGCTTAGCTGGCCTTCGAGTACCCGACATTGGCGGCGGCTTTCATTGAGATAGCGCTCCTTGGCGTAGTCCTGCGCTACCCGCGCATAGCGTACAAAGTGATGGGCCTGGCCCTGTAGAGGGCCAACACTGGCGACTTGAAACATCAGCCACTGCAATTGTTGATAACGCAGCTGGGGGTCAGTGGCTAACAATTGACCACTTTTGTCAGCGAGGTAGATTAAAATCGCACCGGTTTCAAAAACGGTAATGGGCGCGCCACCACCCAAAGGCTCGTGATCAACGATAACCGGTAGTTTATTGTTGGGGTTTAAAGCCAGTAGTTCGGGCTTAAATTGATCGCCTGCGCTGATGTCGTAGGGAATGACTTGATAGGCAAGCCCCAGCTCTTCTAGCGCGATAGATATTTTGTGGCCATTGGGGGTGGGTACTGTGTGCAGATCGATCACGGCGAAGCTCCTATTTTTATTGTCAATTATATTGACAGTAATTAACTTGGCTTGTCCAGCGTGTTTTTACGGTATTTGGGTATCTGTTCTCGTTCCTAGAGTCCTTGACGGATGATTCTGGACGCGCTAATAATGTAAACTATATTGACAAAAATATATCGATGTGGGGATTGTATCTACTCGAAGTCATTAGAGCATAATAATAAGCAGGTATTCACATGAACCGATCTCAGCAAACTGCACTGTGGATGTTAGTTTCACTGTCTATAGCCTTGCCATTGTCCGTGACGGCAGAAGAGCAAGCCAGAGTGGCTGCGGCAGCTGAAGCTGGCGAGCGCCGGATGTTGGAGGAGGTGCTGGTCAGTGCGCAGAAAGTGACGCAGTCCTCCCAAGATGTGCCTATCTCACTCACCGCCGTCAGTGGTGATTTTATGCGTGAGGTTGGGGCTATTGGCTTGCAAGATATTGCGCCCTATATTCCCAATGTGCGCTTTTCATCGGATACCGATCCAGCGCTGGCACAAATTAATATTCGTGGCTTTGGCTCCAATCCCCTGAACTCCGCTTTTGACAGCTCGGTAGGGTTTGTCCAAGACGAGATATTTTTTAATCGACCGTCTTATTACAACGAGGCGATTTTTGATATTGCCAGTGTGGAAGTGTTGCGCGGTCCACAAGGCACTCTGTTTGGCAAAAACACCATCGCTGGGGTGTTTAATGTCACCAGCAACGGGCCAAGCGAGGAGTTTTCTGGTGATGTACGCTTAAGCCGCACTGACCCCGGTGAACAAAATTTGGAAGCGGCGGCGGGTGGCATGCTGACCGACTGGTTGGGTATTCGACTGGCGGCGATGGATATTAGTCGTGAAGGCCAATTGCATAACCAATTCTTGAACCGCCAAGACGATAAACACGAGCAGAACGCCCAGCGGCTGAAGTTGTTGTTTTTACCCAGTGACGCTATCAAAGTGGAATTGATGGCGGTGGAGTCTGAGACCGCAGTGAATTACTGGGGTTTACAGCTGGCCTTACTCGATGACGGCAGTCGCGAATTTTTGCAAAATTACGATCCAAATATTGAGGATGATCCTTACAATTTTACCAGCTCCTATGATCAGCCTGGATTTCTCGACAAAACCTCGTCGACCTTGGGTTTAAAAACCGAGTTGAATTTAGGCGAGATTGGCGCGCTCAATAATTTAAGCGCGGTGCTGGTATTGGCAGGCACTGAATTGACCATTGATAGTCTGGTTGATTTGGATACCTCGCCTGCGGATCTGGCAGCTCTTACAGTGGTGTCAGGCTATGAGCAACAATCGGTCGAGCTGCGTTTTAGTGGTAGCAGTGATGGACTTTTCGGTCTGGGTAGCGGCGTAGAATTTGTAATGGGTGTCTATCTGTTTGAATCTGAGTTTCAACAGCGCGCTATTATTCGCACTGGTCAGGATTTTGGCGAGTATCTGACTACCGAAGATGCGGCGCAATTGGTGTCTGGGGATGCCAATTTTCCTGGTGGTGCCCTGGGTGCCTTAAATCTTGCGGGACTTGGTTCGATTGGCGATATTACCGGCAGCGCGATTGGCAATGACTTCTATCAGCTGGATTATCTTTTAAATGTGGATGCCCAAGCGGTTTTTGCGCAAATGAGTTGGTCTTTGAGCGAGAAGTGGGTGCTGACCCCGGGTATTCGCTTTAGCCGTGAAAATAAAGTAGCCGATGCCCGTGGCGAGGGTTTTTGTCAGTCTGCCCCATTGGAATCGCCCTGTGTGATGGAGTCGGCCTTAAGTGCAGAAGATTATGCAGAGCGCGGTTTGAAGCGCAGTGAATCTGATGTCTCTCCTAAGCTGTCTCTGCAATATTATTTAAGCGAAAACGTAAATGTATTCTTAACCTATGCCAGCGGTTACAAAAGTGGTGGTTTTAATGCGTCGTCATTTGGTGGCGAAGATCTGTCTTTTGAGCCGGAGCAAGCGGCGACCATAGAGTCGGGTTTTAAGGGTCAGTTTTATGACAGTACTCTGCGTTTAAATGCCGGCGTTTATCAAACGGAATTTGAAAATTTGCAGGTGCTCGCGTTTAACGGTGCGTTTTTTGACGTGACCAACGCGGCTACCGCGATATCGCGGGGTTTGGAAATGGACTTTGTGTGGTTAACGCCGTTGGAACCTTTAACGATTAGCGGTTCATTAGGCTTGTTAGATGCCAAGTATGACAGCTATCCCAATGCGCCCGCCCCAGTGACACAGGGTCTTAATACCAATCAAGATTTGAGCGGCGATCGTATTGCCTTTGCGCCTGAGCAAAGTGCGAGTTTTACACCCACGCTGACGCTGCCGCTGTTTGGCTTGGCGGTGCGCGCCAGTATTGATGTGCTTTACCAAGGTGATCAGTTCACCGACAGCGATCTTGATCCCAATAGCTTTTTGCCTGGATATACCTCCTATTCAGCTCGAATAAGCATAGGTGATCCAGATCAGCTATGGTTGTTAACGCTTGGGGGTAGCAATTTGAGTGATGAGAAGGTCTTGAATCAGGTCTTGGATACGGTTTTCTTCCCCGGCACTTACGATGCCCGCCAAAAGGCGGGGCGAAAGATTTTCGCGGCGCTCACGCTGAATTGGTAGCCCGAAAATTTGGCGCTAGCAATCAAGCGCTAGAGGATTTTTAAACGCGCATTTCCGGAACATGGTCGGGAATGACCAACTTTCCGGCGGTTAAGGCTTTAATTTCTTCAACACTCACGCCGGGAGCACGTTCGCGCAGAATAAATTTGCCGTCTTCAATATCCAGCAATGCCAAATCGGTGAGCACTCGCTTAATACAGGCTTTGCCAGTAAGGGGCAGGGTGCATTCGTTTAACAGTTTGGACTCGCCGTGTTTAGACGCGTGAGTCATGGTGACAATGATGTTGTCGGCGCCAGCCACCAAATCCATTGCGCCGCCCATGCCTTTGATGAGCTTGCCTGGAATCATGTAAGAAGCAATATTGCCTTGGCAGTCCACTTCAAAAGCGCCTAATACGGTGAGGTCAACATGACCGCCACGAATCATTGCGAAGGATTCCACTGATGAAAATATGGCTGCGCCGGGTGCCAGGGTCACGGTTTGCTTGCCGGCATTAATTAAATCCGCATCGACTTCTGCTTCCAATGGAAATGGTCCCAAACCGAGGATGCCATTTTCGGATTGTAGAATAACGTCCATATCGTCTGGGATATAGTTGGCCGCCAAAGTGGGAATGCCAATACCTAAATTGATGTAGAAGCCGTCCTGAAATTCTTGCGCCACACGTTTGGCGAGTTGTTCACGAGATAAGGCCATGGCTCACTCTCCTGTTAGGCGCTGCGTACAGTGCGTTGTTCGATGGCTTTTTCAAAAGTACCTTTGATGAGCCGATTGACATAGATGCCGGGTAAATGAATTTCATCCGGATCGAGTTCACCGACTTCGACAATTTCTTCAACTTCGACTACCGAAATTTTTCCTGCGGTAATCGCCATGGGATTAAAATTGCGAGCGGCTTTGCGGAACATTAAATTGCCGTGGCGATCTGCTTTCCAAGCTTTGGCGATAGAAAAATCGCCTTGCAGCGCTTCTTCCAAAATATAGTGACGGCCATTGAATACCCGCACTTCCTTACCTTCGCCAACGGGTGTGCCGTAGCCAGTGGCGGTGTAAAAAGCAGGAATGCCCGCGCCACCGGCGCGCATTTTCTCCGCCAGGGTGCCCTGTGGAGTGAGTACAACTTCCAATTCACCACTCATCATTTGCGCTTCAAAATTTGCATTTTCGCCAACATAGGAGGCGATCATTTTTTTGATCTGGCGATTGGGCAGTAGCAGACCTAAACCCTTCTCGGTGGTGCCACAATTGTTGGATGCAACGGTCAAGCCCTTGGTGCCTCTGCGCTGTATTTCTTTAATCAAATTCTCCGGAATACCACACAGGCCAAAACCGCCGGCAATAATGGTCATGCCGTCTTCAATGCCATCCATCGCTTCTTCGTAGCTTTCAACGACTTTATCGAAACCTGCCATCACTCTCTCCTTCGCTTCACTAAACACCGCTTGGGTGCAGGACGTTTGTTATTTATTTAGGGTGGCTAAAGCCACTTTTGAACCATTGACTCGGCCCAATATATCGCTGATATATTGACCTGTGCTGATTAATTTATTGAGATTGAGGCCGTGTTCAATTCCCAATTCATCGAGCATATTGACCACATCTTCGGTGGCGACATTACCTGAAGCGCCCTCTGCATAGGGGCAGCCACCCAGGCCGGCAATCGAGCTGTCGATCACGGTAATACCGAGTTCCAGCGCAACTTTGATGTTCTCCAAGGCGCGGCCATTGGTGTCATGGAAATGAACGGCGAGTTTTTTCGCTGGTATCCGCAGTAAGAGCGCACTTAGTAGTTTTCTTATCTGCTCAGGAATGCCGGCGCCAATGGTGTCGCCCATCGAGACTTCGTAGCAGCCCATTTCCAGCAATTGCACGCTTAGATCCACGACTGCATCGACGCTTACGTCACCCTGATATGGGCAGCCCGCTACGGTTGATACATAGCCGCGAACTTGAATGCCGCGTTCCTTGGCAGCCTCCATTACCGGCTCAAAGCGAGCGATGCTCTCAGCAATTGAGCAGTTAATGTTCTTTTGTGAAAAGGCCTCTGAGGCGGCAGCAAAAACTGCCACCTCGCTGACCTTGGCAATTACCGCCCGATCGAAACCACGCATATTAGGCGTGAGCGCAAGATAATGAACACCGCGGGCGCGGCTTATTTGCGCGAATACGTCTTCACTACCGGCCATTTGCGGCACCCAGCTAGGATTCACAAAGCTGCCTGCTTCTATGTGGCTCAGGCCCGCCTCGGCGAGCTGATTAATTAGCTGTACTCGTGTTGCAATGTCGATAGGCTGCTTTTCATTTTGCAGACCATCACGGGGGCCGACTTCAACGATTCTGGCTCGCTTGGGATATTGGATAGGGCTTGTCATTCTGCGTTCTCAAATTTGATTAATTCAGCACCACCACTGACCAGCTCACCAGCTTCAAAATAAAAGCTGACGACGGTGCCATCGGCAGGGGCGCGAATAGTGTGTTCCATTTTCATGGCTTCCATAATCATCAATGGCTCACCCTTGCTGACTTCTGCGCCGGCGGTTTGTAAATGGCTAACCACGGTGCCATTCATGGGCGCGAGTAATTGGCCTTCACCACTGTCGGCACTGTTATCGCCTAAATCCGGACGTTTGATACTGAAGTGAATAGCGCGGTCGGCGCAGTACAGGCTGTAGCTACCGCTGTGCTCGGCAACACTGACGAGCTGACGATGACCATCAATTTCGGCGCGTAATTCACGGCCGTTTAAACTGCCGCTAACGGTAAATCGTTGTTCGCCAATTTCAACAGTAAAAGCTGAGTCTGGAGTGGTGGATAAAGACGTGGCTTTGACACTGACAAGGTCTTCACCCATGGCAATAGTAAACAGATGTTCGGCGGCCTGGTTGATGCGCCAGCTGTGAGCATTATTCCACGGAGAGTTGGTTTCATTACTATTATTGGCACGCTCAGCAATGCGTTGTTTTTGCTTGAGAATAAGTAGCAACGCAGCAAGGGGAAGACTGTCGGCACTGCGGCTATCGGCTTTGCTGAATAGGCTGTCTTCATTCTTAGCAATAAAGCCGGTGTCATAATCGGCGGCGCAAAAGGCCGGATGGCGGCTGATGGTGTAGAGGAAATCAATATTAGTGGTCACGCCATTAAGGCGATATTCCGTTAGGGCGCTGCTCAGACGACGCAGGGCCTGATCGCGATTACTGTCCCAGACAATCAGCTTGGCGATCATGGGGTCGTAGAAAACACTGACTTCGTCACCCTCGCGTATGCCGGTATCTATACGAACATTGGCGGACTCTGCCGGGGTTTGCAAATAATGTAACGTGCCGGTTTGGGGTAGAAATTCATTGTCGGGATCTTCGGCATAAATCCGCGCCTCGATGGCGTGGCCATGAATTTTCAGTTCGCTCTGCTTTAATGGGAGGTGATCCCCGGAGGCGACTCGCAATTGCCACTCGACCAAATCCAAGCCGGTGATCATCTCAGTAACCGGATGCTCGACCTGCAAGCGAGTGTTCATTTCCATAAAATAGAAACTGCCGTCGGCATCGAGTAGAAACTCCACCGTGCCTGCGCCAACATAGTCTATAGCCTGAGCGGCGCAAACCGCGGCGTTGCCCATTTCGGCGCGCAGGGCTTCCGTCATGCCCGGTGCTGGCGCTTCTTCAATCACTTTTTGGTGGCGACGTTGGATAGAGCAGTCGCGCTCGAATAAATACACGGCGTTGCCGTGGCTGTCACAGAACACTTGAATTTCGATGTGGCGGGGCTGGGTCAGGTATTTCTCGACCAACATGGTGTCGTCGCCAAAACCATTCATGGCCTCGCGTTTGGCCGCTTCCAGCGCAGAGTCAAATTCTTCTGGGCTCCACACTTGGCGCATGCCTTTGCCGCCGCCACCGGCAGTGGCTTTGAGCAAGACCGGATAGCCCATATCATTGGCGGCTTTGCGGATAATCTCTGGATCTTGGTCGTCGCCGTGATAACCGGGTACTAGTGGTACACCGGCTTTCCCCATAATGTGTTTAGCCGCAGATTTAGAGCCCATGGCTTCAATGGCTGCGGTGGGCGGGCCGATAAAAACAATATTCTCCGCGGCGCAGCGGCGGCAGAAATGGGCGTTCTCAGACAAAAAACCGTAACCGGGATGAATGGCCTGGGCGCCGGTTTTTAGTGCGGCGGCAATGACCTTGTCAACATCCAGGTAAGAGTCCCGCGCCGCCGAGCCGCCGATATGCACAGCTTCATCGGCCATGCTGACATGAAGGGCATTGCGGTCGGCGTCACTGTAAACAGCCACGGTGCGTACGCCCATGCGACGGGCGGTTTTGATCACGCGGCAGGCGATTTCACCGCGGTTAGCAATCAGAATTTTAGTAAACATTGCTGCGCTTCCGTATATTTTTGTGTTGGAAAACCAATTTAATTAATGCCTTATGGCGCCCAGTCCTACATCCTGAAAACGCCGAATTTGGTGTCTTCGATGGGGGCATTCAAACTGGCGGACAAGCTCAGGCCCAACACCATGCGGGTATCAGCGGGATCGATAACGCCGTCATCCCACAGTCGTGCCGAAGCGAAGTAGGGGTGGCCTTGTTTCTCGTAGGTTTCCAAAATGGGCTGTTTGAATTTTTGCTCGTCTTCAGCAGACCACTCTTCGTTATTGCGATCGTATTGGTCGCGTTTTATCTGGGCCATTACTCCGGCGGCCTGCTCGCCACCCATCACTGAAATACGGGCATTGGGCCACATAAACATAAAGCGAGGGTCATAGGCGCGACCACACATGCCGTAGTTACCGGCGCCAAAAGAGCCGCCAATCAGTACCGTGAGTTTGGGAACCTGAGCACAGGCAACGGCCGTCACCATCTTGGCGCCGTGCTTGGCAATACCACCGGCTTCATATTGCTGGCCGACCATAAAGCCAGTGATGTTCTGCAAAAAAATCAGTGGAATTTTACGCTGGGCGCACAACTCGATAAAGTGCGCGCCTTTCTGGGCAGACTCAGAAAACAAAATGCCGTTATTGGCGACAATGCCAACTGGGTAGCCAAATATCCGCGCAAAGCCACAGATGAGAGTAGTGCCGTATAGCGCTTTGAATTCGTCAAAATCTGAGGCGTCCACAATGCGGGCAATGATCTCGCGCACGTCATAGGGCTTGCGGCTGTCTTTGGGAACGATGCCGTAGATTTCTTCTGCGTGGTATGCGGGTTCTTCACTGGGCGCGATGTCGAGACTGATGGGCTTGCGACGATTAAGACGTTTAACTGCGTTACGGGCTATTTGCAGCGCGTGGTGATCGTTCTGGGCATAGTGATCAGCCACACCGGAAGTGCGGCAGTGCACATCGGCACCGCCGAGATCTTCAGCGCTAACGACTTCACCTGTGGCGGCTTTAACCAATGGCGGGCCCGCTAAAAAGATGGTGCCCTGCTCGCGCACAATAATGGATTCATCGGCCATTGCCGGAACATAGGCGCCACCGGCTGTACAGCTGCCCATCACCACCGCAATTTGTGGAATGCCCATCGCTGACATATTTGCTTGATTAAAAAAGATACGGCCAAAGTGTTCGCGATCTGGAAAAACTTCATCTTGCTGGGGCAGATTGGCACCGCCGGAGTCGACCAAGTAAATACAGGGCAAATTATTTTGCTGGGCAATACTCTGAGCCCGCAAATGTTTCTTCACCGTTAGTGGAAAATAACTGCCGCCTTTGACCGTGGCGTCGTTGACGACAATCATGCACTCCACACCACAGACTCGACCTACGCCGGTGATAATGCCGGCGGCGGGAAGCTTGTCATCGTAGACGTCAAAAGCCGCCAGTTGCGAGAGTTCGAGAAATGGCGCACCGACATCCAGTAGGGCATTAATACGTTCTCGGGGCAGTAATTTACCGCGAGATTGATGACGGGCTTGCGACTTCTCGCCGCCACCCAGCTTGATGGCGGCAACTTTAATATTTAGATCGTTTACCTGACTTTGCATGTGCGCCGCATTCTCAATAAACGCGGCATCCCGGGCATTAATAGTGGATTTCAGTACGGTCATGTCGGCTGCCTGTATCTCGTTCTATTGTTGGTAATACAATTTATTTATGCAGTTTGTTTTTATGGAGTCGCGTTCTATGCTGTCTCTTTGAACAATTCGCGGCCGATTAACATGCGGCGAATTTCCGAAGTTCCAGCACCAATTTCATAGAGCTTGGCATCGCGTAGTAAACGGCCGGTGGGGAATTCATTGGTATAGCCATTGCCGCCCAAGGTTTGTATGGCCTGTAAGGCCATCTGGGTAGCGCGCTCGGCGGTGTAAAGAATCACTCCAGCGGCATCTTTTCGGCTTTCTTCGCCGCGATCACAGGCGCGTGCTACTGCATATAAATAGGCGCGGCTGGCATTGAGATCGGTATACATATCAGCGACCTTGCCCTGCATGAGTTGGAACTCACCAATGCTCTGGCCAAACTGTTTACGGTCGTGCAGATAGGGCACCACCACGTCCATACAGGCTTGCATAATACCGGTGGGCCCGCCAGACAGCACCGTGCGCTCAAAGTCCAGGCCGCTCATCAAGACTTTAACGCCTTCGCCTTCCTTACCAAGAATATTTTCAGCGGGAACTTTGCAGTCTTCAAACACCAGTTCGCAGGTGTTTGAACCGCGCATGCCGAGCTTGTCGAGTTTGGCTGAACGGCTAAAGCCGGGTGAGTCGCGCTCAACGATAAAGGCGGTCATACCGCGTGGGCCTGCAGCCATATC
>JBLHPB010000097.1:0-10784 GCA_047624025.1 Zhongshania sp. | reverse complement strand
CAAATGCAGGGCATGTAACCCGGTTAAAATGTAAAAATAACTATTGGCAGAATTACTCGCCACGCCATAACCCATGGACTGCAAATATTGCCACACAGATACCTGCAAAATAATAAAGCCTATTGCCAATAGAGCACCGCCAGCCAATAGGGTCAGCACCCGCGCACCACCGCCGCGTCGCAGAGACCGCACTGCGCCCTGCATTGCGAGACTGGCCGCTAACAGCACCGCCGTGTTTATCCACAATCGCCAAGAATGGGTAAACGGCTGCCACGGTTCACCAGCCAGCGCGAGAAAATCATCGTATTGAGAGCGGCTGATAAAGGTCACAAAGAACAGCAAAAAGAACACACTGATAATCGCCAATAATACGCGTACAGTGATATTAACAGCGGGGGTGTGGGCAGTCTGGCCCCATTCTGGAACAGTACCAGCGGTCTCGGGTAACCAAGGTTTCTCGGCTAGAATACTAAACAGGCGCATTATTCGCCCTCCCCTCTGCGACGACCACCGGCTTCGTACTCAACCTCTTCTTCAGGGATATGCTGGGGAATAAAATCCTGCTTGGCGCCCGGCACACTGTAATCGTAAGCCCAGCGATGCACGGTGGGTAACTTGTCCCCCCAGTTACCATGGGCTGGTGGTACATCGGGGGTCTGCCACTCCAGTGACGCTACTCCCCACGGATTGCGCACTGACCGGGGTCCGTAGAACACAGTCCAAATCATATTAAACACAAATACCAACTGAAACAGCGCCACTATAATCGCCGCAATAGTGATGTCTTCATTCAGAACATGGGCTGACTCAGGGATAAACTGAGTATCACCGAGGGCGTAATAGCGCCGTGGCACACCGAGAAACCCCAGATAGTGCATGGGCAAATAAATCGCATAGGTGCCGAGAAACGTTCCCCAGAAATGCAACTTACCCAAGCCGTTATGCAACTGCTTGCCGCTGACCAGTGGAAACCAGTGATAGATGGCCGCAAACAAGACCATGATGGGCGACACGCCCATGACCATGTGGAAGTGCGCGACCACAAAGAAGGTGTCAGACAGAGGCAAATCCACCACCACATTACCCAAAAACAAGCCGCTTAAACCGCCATGGGTAAAAGTGAAGATAAAGCCAATGGCAAACAGCATTGGTACGGTTAAATGGATATTGCCTTTCCACAACGTCAACACCCAGTTATACACTTTGATCGCTGTGGGCACGGCAATAATCAGGGTGGTAGTTGCAAAGAAAAACCCAAAATAGGGATTCATGCCACTCACATACATATGGTGCGCCCAGACCACAAAACTGAGCCCACCGATAATAACTATCGCCCACACCATCATTCGGTAGCCAAAAATATTCTTGCGAGCATGAACGCTGAGTACATCACTGACCATACCAAAAGCAGGCAGTGCGACGATGTACACCTCGGGATGACCAAAAAACCAGAACAGATGCTGAAACAAAATGGGGCTGCCACCGACATGATCCAACGGCTCCCCCAATGACACAATGGCGGGCATGAAAAAACTGGTGCCAAGGATGGCATCAAACAGCATCATTATAGCGCTGACCAACAAGGCCGGAAATGCCAGCAAACCCAGGATAGTGGCTGTTAAAATCCCCCAAATAGTCAAAGGCATACGCATCAGTGTCATGCCACGAGTACGCGCCTGAAAAATGGTGGTCACGTAATTCAAGCCACCCATCGTGAAGGCAATAATGAAGATTGCCAAAGACAATAACATTAGGATAATGCCTGCTCCAGAACCCGGTGTGCCAGCCAGAATTGACTGGGGAGGATATAAAGTCCAACCTGCACCGGTCGGCCCACCCACTACAAAAAAGCTACTCATCAAGACAATAACCGAGAGTAAATAAAACCAGTAACTGAGCATATTCAAGTAAGGAAAAACCATGTCTCGGGTACCGACCATAAGCGGTATCAGGTAGTTTCCAAATCCACCCAGCAGCAGTGCAGTGAGCAAATAAATCACCATAATCATGCCGTGCATGGTCACAAATTGCAGATAGGAATCTGGGCTGATAAAACTAAACTGCTCGGGGAAACCCAATTGTAAACGCATCAGCACCGACAACAACAAGGCCACCAAACCCACACTAATGGCTGTTATCGAATACTGAATAGCAATTACCTTGTGATCCTGACTCCAAATGTATTTACCAATAAAAGTTTTGGGGTGATGAAGATGGGCAGTCTGATCTGCTATGGCAGTGTGTGTCATTGTTGGTAGGTCCCCTGTGCAATTTTATTATCAGCCTGCTCAGGCAGTGGCAGCGTAGCAATGAAAGCCAAAAGATCGCTAAGTCGCTGTGGGTTTTTAATCGTTCCAGTCATCAAACGCATTTGTTGACCGTACTGGTCTTCGGGGTGTTTTCCCCGCCAACCCATGCTGAAATATTTAAGCTGGGTATACAGATACCAGTCTGCTTGACCCGCTAACTGGGGAGCCTGTAAAGCCTTATTACCCTGACCATTGGCGCCATGGCAGGTCGCGCAGGTTTGATAAACCAATGCGCCTTGATCGGCGTCGCCATCCAGTGACGAAGGGACATTTTGCGGGACTAAAGTATTGATATAAGCGATCAAATTACTGACATCCTCAGGTTCAGGCACTGATTTTGCCATCGCTGCCATTTGTTGCCCGGCAAGATCAGCGGGATGATCACCGCGAACACCATCGCGAAAATAACGCAATTGACGGCTTAAATACCACGATTCAAGTCCGGTCAAATTTGGCGCCTTCAACACCTCATTACCAGCGCCATCCATGCCGTGGCAGGCAGCACAGTTCCCGTATAAAGATTTGCCCGCCACAATATCCACCGGTAGCTGGCGCTGGGTTTGGGCAAAGCTCGGCTGAGCACTTAGCCAGGCCTTAAATTTATCGTCTTTTTCAACGGTGATTTTGCCACGCATGGTGAAATGCGCCGCGCCACAAAGTTCTTCACAGAGAATATCAAAGGTGCCTGTCCGGCTAGGTTCGAACCACTGGTAGGTCACTGTACCCGGCACCAAGTCCATTTTGACGCGGAATTGTGGCACCGCAAAATTATGCAGTACGTCATTAGAGCGCAATAGCAAGTGAATAGGTTTGTCTACCGGTACGTGGAGATTGTGACTGTCGACAATCAAGTCATCTTGACCGGCCGGATCATCGGGATCGACGCCATAGGGATTGTTTGGTGTCACAAATTTAGCATCTGCACCACCAAGCTTGTCATCCGCTCCCGGGAAGCGGAACGTCCACTGCCACTGCTGGCCTATAGCCTCGACGGTTAATGCATCGGCCGGCACATTGACGACTCTGGCCCAAGCAATGAGGCCTGGGGTCAACATGGCGACCACACCAATGGTAGTGAGAATAATCAGCCAGCTTTCCAAACGCTTGTTTTCAGGTTCGTAATGAGCTTTGTGCTTTCCCGAATATTTATATCGCCATACCACCCAGGCTAAAAAACAGTTAACCGCTATAAAGACAAATCCCGTGATCCAGAAGGAAATTTCTATGGTGGTGTCAATGTCACCCCAATTAGACGCCAGTGGTGTCAGCCACCAGGGGCTGTAGAGATGGAAGAGCACAGTGATGATCACCAGCCCAAGTATGATTAGTGCTACTACCATGATGCGTCCCTTAATAGAGTCATCAGGTATCAGTAAATCCCGGGCAAACCGCGCCGGACTGCGTTTACCGCATCCCATTTATCGACGTAACGAACAGCAACTCGTTAAAAAATTTAGAATTCTTGTCGGGCAAATTAAGACCGAAAAGCCCAGCATTTGGATGAGAATCAGGCGAATAACTCACGCACTATACTCGCACCTCTGACATTATTTGCAGGCAACAATCCATGACATTAAGCATAGTAGTAAGTTAACGATTTAGCGTAATACCATCCCCTACTTTTATATTTATATTTTCTAACAGACTGAATAAAATTGTGCTCTTGCCTATGGCACTCAGCTTAAATCCTGAGGTGACTAAGCTAATGCAATTGGCGCTTTTTTAAAATTGCTGTCGATGAAAAAATTTGCGCTAAACGTAGAGGAAGCTTGGCTCAGAAATCGATATAAAAAATTAAGCAATAAATATAAATCAACAAAAACATGATCTTGAACATTGAAATCAGTCAATCTGAGGATTATATCTCAATGATTTCAAATAACCTTAACCTCCTAGAAAAACTGTTTTAATCACCAATCGGTATAATGAAAAAGACACTTAGTGGTAAATAAAATCTATAACCGGCGGCATCAACTTTAAAAAAATGCTATTGACCCTATATCCCTGTAAAACATCAGCGCTAATGGGTGAAAAAATAGGCGCCTATGCCAAGCAGTAGGATAATTCTAAGCGGGAGATATTGAGTAACAACCAAGGTATTCCCGCTGCCTAGTAGCGGGTCTATCACAGTGATGTTTTTTTAAAATCGGGATTACCCCTGAACTGAACGAGGATATTTAGGCTCCCGTTTTTCGATGAATGCCGCTAGGGCCTCACGGTGTTCATCACTATTACGGCAGCGTTGGAAGTTTTTAATTTCTTCAGTAATATAGCTTTCGCAGCTCATTTCCTCGGCATTTTTAAGATTATTTTTTATACAGCCTAGGGCATTAGTCGGCCCGTCTGCAAGTCGAGTGGCTAAGTCGGCGACCTCAGCTTCCAATGCATCAACCTCACAGACCTTACTCAGTAGCCCGCTGTTAAAAGCCTGCTCCGCATCATAACTGGGGCACAGTAAACAAAACTCACGTGCTTTGCCTGCACCCATCCACTTACTCAAGAAATAGGCCGCGGCAAAATCCCCCGACAATCCAATTTTGGTATGAGCATAGCCCAGACTTGCCGTGGTGTCGGCCAGACGAAAGTCACAGGCCAGAGCCAGAGATAAGCCGCCCCCCACCGCAGGGCCACGTATCATAGCAATGGTTGGCTTTGCCATTTCATGTAAAAGCATCGCAGCCTCAGCGCCCACACGGAGTAAGACCTCGGTGGAATATTTACGGGTGTGCTGTGCACCGCGAGCAAGATTCTTGATATCTGCGCCCGCGCAAAAGGCATTGCCCGAGCCTTCAATTACGACTGCGCCAACACTGTCGTCCTGGGCAGCATCGCATAAACATCGATATAAGATGGTGACCATTTCTTCATTAATGGCATTTTTGAACGCCGGTCGACTCAAGGTGAGATACAGCACTCTGCCGTGACGACGGCTACTGACTGGCTCTATCTGATCTTTCATTATTATTGACCTGATTATTCACGGACCCAGCCCTATTGCCAGTACCTATAATCACATCATCGCTCACCTGAACGGGAAATTAAAGCCACCATACCGCTCCCTTGTCGTCAAAATGATCAGGCAACTTTTTTTATCCATTCAAGACGACTACACAAGCTGCCTGACAGGCCATGTTACAATTCAGGACTAATTTTTTAGGAATGTATCCCGTGTTTCAACTATCAGCGTCAATAGCTCTTGCCGATGACGAGATCGAGTTAAATGCCATACGCGCTCAGGGCGCGGGCGGCCAAAATGTTAATAAAGTGTCCTCTGCCATCCACTTGCGCTTTAATATCCAGGCCTCATCCCTGCCTGACTTCTACAAGCAGCGAATCCTAGAGAAAAAAGATCAGCGCATTAATAAAGACGGTATTTTGATCATCAAGGCCCAACAATTTCGCACCCAAGAAAAAAACCGGGAAGACGCGCTAACCCGGCTTAGAGACTTTATTCTGGATGCCACCAAAGTCCTCCCGACCCGCCGACCGACCCGGCCCACCAAGGGCTCTCAGCGCCGTCGGGTCGACAAAAAAACCCAGCGCGGCAAAATCAAGGCTTTACGCGGTAATGTGGATGACTGAATGCATTCAGATAAAGTTTTCAGCTAAAAGTCATTAACTAATACTCCCCGCCAATAAAGCGAGTTTTAAGCAGCCAGTAGGGGCACCCATTGCATATACGCACATGACATTACGCTTTAGGTATAATTTCGCATAGCATAGAACAACATAATACCTGCAATATTAGCCATAAGTGACTTTCAACTACAGGGTCAGATCGTTAACTTCAGCACTAACACAGGGAATTCTTATGGCAAGATCACAAAGTAACCGCTTTTATATCCCCATGCTGGGCGATATTGCTCTATTTGTGACTTCAGGCATTGCCGCCAATGCCAGCTTTGGCATTTTACCTGTTATTGCTTTAGGTTTTGGGCTTGTTTTTTTGTATATTGGCTTTACGTATCGAAGCCCTCACTCCGCGACAATTGAATCAAAAATAATTCTCTACGTAGGCAGTTTCGCAACGCACAAAATTACAGTTTGATTTGCATGAGCTGACGTCCAGAATACTGACAAGAAAAAAAGCAAAAATTGTACAAACATCGCCGAATGAGTTGAAATAGCGACTCAATCCAAGCACTTTATACGACTAACAGTAGGATTCAGCCACATGCATCTCAAAGCAGAATCCAAACTAACTAAGCAAATAACTTTGCATTGTTACTGCCTACGTCCCAAAAAACCCTTTGAACCCAATCACCACTTCGCAGCTGTCAGTAACAATCCCCATTATAATATTGCTATCGCTCTATGATTCTTGACCGTGACCGCGTACTGGGTATTACTCGAAACAATAGCAAGCTATTAACCTCTTTAGTGCAATTGCTTCTTACAGAACTACCCACCATGCTCGACGACATCGAGACCGCTTTTGCAAATAATGACCCCAACGGGCTTGCTGACGCAGTCCACAAATTAAAAAGTGCACTCGGCAATTTCGCTATTCCCAGCTATCATCAACAGGTAGCCGCACTTGAGGCAGCCTCGCTGAATTTTCAAGCGACGGACTGGTCGCAAGATTGGCTTGCAGTAAAAACCAAGCTCGATCAGTTATGCGACGAGTTAACACAAATGGCAGGTATATAACATTATATGGAAGTTCTAATTGTCGATGATGATGCCGTCACCCGTCTTGCCCTCTCAGCTACACTCGAGGAGTGGGGCTTGGTGCCGGTACTTGCCGAAGATGCCGAAAAAGCCCTAAAGAAAATTGCCGTAGAAAACCCACCTCACCTCCTCATTATCGACTGGTCTATGCCGGGCATGAGTGGCCCCGAACTTTGCAAAACCATACGTCAGCGTGAAGATGGTCAGTTTTTCTATATCCTCATGCTCACTGGTAAAGAAGGCAATGACGCCATCATTAAGGCGATGGAAGCCGGAGCCGATGATTTCGTTAACAAACCTTTTGATCACCGGGTACTCAAAGTCCGTATCGCCGCCGGTAGTCGAATTGTTCGCCTTGAACAAACCCTCAGTCAACTTGCCTCCCGCGACGCCCTGACTCAGTGCTGGAACCGGCGCATGATTGACGAGCTGTTCGTTCAAAGTATTGCGGAGTCCACCCGCAAACGCAGCTCCTTTTCTCTGATGATTTTGGATATTGACCACTTTAAAGTCGTTAATGACACCTATGGTCACGCCGCTGGTGATATAGCACTTAAGCATGTGGTTAATGTGCTAAATATCAACTTGCGCGAATACGATCAGGTTGGCCGTTATGGTGGCGAAGAATTTGTCATACTGCTACGATCCACCGACCCTAATGAAGCTTGGGGAGCGGCTGAGCGTGTCCGCTCCGCAATCCAATTCCAACCTGCTATTGTTAGCGACACCGTCAGTATTAACTTGACGGTGAGCATTGGTATTGCCCAGTTTAACCTCAACCGCGACACCAGCCAAAACACCTTTTTTGACCGTGCCGACAAAGCGTTGTATACCGCCAAGCAAACTGGCCGCAACCGAATCATCAGCGCTGATTAAGAATAGTCTTATTCAAGGTGCATTTTCGAGGATAAATAATAAGATCGTATGAAAATACAAAACGTGCCAGTACCAAAATTAAGACACACCTTAAGTGATTTCCCCCGAGCCGGGCTGGAAATACAAAGCCTCTTATTGGCCATGCCGCTGCTGCAAAATGCCGCCCACGGTGATGACCATCCGGTGCTAGTGATACCGGGGCTTGGCGGTGGCGTCGGCAGTACCAGTCTGCTGCGACGCTGGCTGAGCCGCCACCACTTTAACAGTCAACCCTGGTCAGTCGGTCGTAATTTACCCGAGCATCGCATGGGCAATCTAGATGAAGCACTTAGATTTCGACAGAAAATGGTCCACATCTTAAGTCTGCGAGTGCAGGAACTACACCATCTGCACGGCCGCAAAATCAGCCTGGTAGGATGGAGTCTAGGAGGGCTTTACGCTATGGACGTCGCCCGCCAACACCCTGAACTTATCCGTCAGGTCATTACCCTTGGCACACCACATGGTGACCCAAGGGGAACCGCCGTGTGGGGCATTTTTGAAAAACTCTACCATGACAAACAAATACCACAAGAAAGTAACATCAAAGCCTGGCTTGGCAACAATTTCGATGCCCCGTGCCCGGTTCCAACAACTGTTATTTACAGCCCCTGTGACGGTTTTGTATCAACCTCCACGGCAAAGTTGCCCAGTTCAACCGGCGCTGCCCACTTGACGGTTCGCAGTAGTCACGCAGGATTAACCATCAACCCACGAGTGTACTGGCTAATTGCTAATCGCTTGGCTCAGCCTGAAAATCAGGAAAAAGCACTGCATAAGGCCGGTATACCTTGGCTGATCCAACTTTAAACTGCCATTTACTTTAGTACTAGCAGCTCAAGAACAGCCTTAAACATCAGGCTAAAATGATCTATCTTATTACGCAAAACCTTAGAGTTTTAAAGCTTTCTGCCCTACAATGCGGACTAGAACACGGTAATAAACAAGTAAACCACCAATAATTACAAAAAATTAATGCTCATAGGATATACCAAGAGCCCCAGTAGCTAGACAGCCCCCACTTCTATAAGGCTGCACAGCTAGGGAACTGTCCAGCGTATTATCTTTTAATGGTTAATATGCTTTAACTAAACTATACAAATAACAATAACGTCATTAATGGAGCACCATAAGTGAAAAAAATCTCTCCCCTTGTGGCAGGGCTTTGCGCTCTCACAACATTCAGTAGTCACAGCTATTCCGAAGAAACCAAGAAAACCAAATTTGCACTCGAAGAGGTCATCGTTACAGCTCAGAAAAAAGCCGAATCTCTGCAGGACACGCCCATCTCTCTGACCGCATTTGGTGAAGAGCGTCTAGAAATAGACGGTATCAGCAATCTCAATGATATCGGCGCCAAAGTCCCCAGCCTGACTATTGAGCCGTTCCCGATAAACAACGCGACGCTACGAATCTTTATTCGCGGCGTGGGTATTTCCGACGTCCAGGTCACCCAAGACCCTCCGGTGGGGATTTATGTCGACGGCGTCTATATAGCGCGCTCTACGGGCACGGCGCTGGATGTTGCCGAATTACAACGCATCGAAGTCCTCCGCGGCCCACAGGGAACCCTCTACGGACGGAATACCACGGGCGGTGCAATCAATATGATCACCAAACGACCATCCGTAGAAGCTCTTGAATTTAAGCAAAAATTCACTGTAGGCAATCGGGGTAATTTCACCTCCAAAACTTCTGCCAATATTCCAATTAGTGATACCGTAGCGGCAAAAGTCGCCTACCTGAACACACGGATGGACGGCTTTATTGAAAATACCGGCCCCGGCGGTGATTTTGGCGATAAGGAAGTCTCCGGCTACCGTATCGATTTACGCTGGGACATCAGTGATAGCTTCACCCTCGATTACGCCTACGACAACTCCGACTATGAGTATTACAACTATAATTACCAATCCATCCGCCCAGCAGAGATGAACAAAGGTCAAGCCGAACCCGTTCGTGAATACAGTGTTAGCCAGTCCAAATACAGTGAACAGCGCTTTGATAAAATGGAGACCTTTTCACCTTTTGAGGCCTCTAACACTGAAATTTCAGGCCACTCTTTTATTCTCACCAAAGACTTTGAGCAATTTCAGCTCAAGTACATTGGCTCTTACCGTGAACTGTATGACGCGGCTTACGCTGACCTTAACGGTGGCGTAGGCTCAGAAGATTACCGCGTAGACTCAAACGTCTATTGCGGCATATCGGCAAGGGAGCAAACCGGCGAGGATTGCCTGCCACTGGTCGTACCCCAGATCAATCAGGAACAATTTTCCCACGAGTTGCAATTTACCGGCAGTTTTCTGGATGGCGGCATAGATTACATTACTGGTATTTATTACTTTGAAGAGGAAGCGGTAGAAGATAACTCTCCCGTACATCACCAGTTCAGCTCCAAAATAAGTGAAGGCGTATTCCCAGCTCCTGGTGTTGGCGGTGTTTTATTAGACGGTGGCGATGTTCACCTAGTCAACATGCTGTCCCAGCGCTACGATGTTAAAAACACCGCGCTTGCCGCCTACGGTCAATTCACTTGGACGCCAAAGTTCCTCGATGAACGTATGCACCTCACTTTTGGCGCACGCTTATCACAGGACGAACGCGAAGCCTTAAAAAACCAAACTGATAAAACCTATATTGAAATTCGCAGTTACGACACCGTCGTTGACATGGAAGATGCCGGTCCCTTTGCGCCCGCATTCACACAGGCCGGCTTCAAGATACCTGGGGATCGCTCCTTTCAGGATATCTATGGCAAGAAAGATTTTGACGACACCTCTTTTAGCTTTATTACTGAATTTGATTTAACTGACGACATCAATATTTACGGGAAATTTGTTGAGGCCTATAAATCCGGTGGTTTCAATACCCGCGACCCCCAGCGCG
>JBLHPB010000096.1:0-10875 GCA_047624025.1 Zhongshania sp. | reverse complement strand
TGCGGAGCATTGAGTGAGGTACTAGGGTGACAACGTTGGGGCCAAGCTTAAGTTCTTGTAAGTGTTCTAAGTAGGCTTTTGGTGTGTTCCAGTCCACTTTGTCTGCACAGCTGCGCAGAAAAGACTTGGGTAGGTTTTCTACTCGGGCAAAGCAATCGACGATAGGGTCTATTTCGCCACTGCGCTGGTTGCCAAAAGCTAGCCCTAAGCTGCAATTAGCGATCACAACGCTGGTGGTGCCATGCCTAACGGATTCTGGTAAGCCTGGCGCGAATTCCAACTCTAAATCGTAGTGGGTATGTATATCAAAAAATCCCGGCATTAGCCATTTGCCAGAGCCATCAATTACCCGTGATGCACTTTCGGTGTCGAGGTTTTTACCGCGAGCGACAATTTTACCGTCAGCTATGGCAATGTCTTCAATAATGGCTGGCTCGCCATTATTAAAAATTTTAGCGTTTTGTATTAGGGTATCAACTAGCGGTAATGAGCTCATGAGTAGTAGCCTGTGATTATTATAAATTGTCGAAATAGCTGGCAAGCATGGCGGCGCCCAATTGCAGTGTGGCCGCTTTCGATTGAATGGGTTTGCCAAGCACGTGGCGATGTACCAAGCCTTCGGCCATCGCGAATAAGTTGAATGCGACAGCGTCAGCGTTTTTAATATTGAAGCTTTGCACGAAGAGTAATACTCGCTCGTGCAGTAAAATTTCACCTTGACCTAAAATTTTCGCTAACTCTGGGTCTAATTCCTTGCGGTGTTCTAAGACTTGATGCAATTCGGGCGCTTCTTCGTGAAAGGCATAGATCAGCTCTAGCACATGATGAAAGATCTCTTCGGTAGTACCGGCTTTCGCGCTATTTTTTTGGGCCTTTTCACTTAGCGTCAATAATCCTTTTGCTGACGGGACTCGTTGATAAAGATCTTCGATGCGAAGTTGCGCAATCACACACAAGATATCTTCTTTGTTGTCGAAATACTGATAAAAGGTTCCAGTAGCAACACCAGCGCAGCTTGCTATGGTTTTGGCCGTGGTGCTGTCATAGCCATGTTTAACAAAGCACTCAGTTGCTGCGGTAATTAAAGCAGAGCGTTTTTGTTTGGCTCTAGCTTGGATGGGGAGTGCTTTCATTGCTTGGCTCAAATTGTGGGATTTTGCTGTTTATTGGGATACATAGTACTAGCAATATAGCCAAAACTTGAACTAGACGTCAAGTTCGGCTTTAATTGATGTGCTTTACTATTATTGTTGGTTAATCACATGGTGAGTTTGGAGTAGCGATGAGTTTCGATAATGCAGGTAACTTAAAGAACGATCTTGCCAAGTGGAAGACTAGCGGAGAATATTTGGATTTATGTGGCCATCAAATATTTCTTAAAGACGAGGGCGATAGTCAGTTACCCGTGCTGTTGCTTATTCATGGTTTTCCAACCTCAAGTTGGGATTGGAGTGGTGTTTGGGATGAGTTGAAAACACGTTTCCGTGTGATTGCGCTCGATATGTTGGGTTTTGGTTTTTCAGATAAGCCCAATGTAAGTACATACTCAATTCATGGTCAGGCCGATATTGTCGAGGCGCTGGTGGTGGCCAAATCCTTAGGTCAGTTTCATGTCTTGGCCCACGATTATGGCGACACAGTGGCGCAGGAGCTATTGGCTAGGCAGCAAGAAGGCGTGGGTGCGGGGCAGTGCTTGTCATGCTGTTTTCTCAATGGTGGTTTATTCCCAGAAACACATCGGGCTATATTGACGCAAAAATTATTGCTGAGTCCCTTGGGGCCACTAGTGAATAAGTTAGCCGGTTTTAAGCAGTTTAGTGCCAATTTCAGCTCGGTATTTGGTGAGAAAACAAAACCGACGGACGAGGAGTTGGCGGTATTTTGGCAGCTCATTAATGAGAAAGACGGTAAGCATATCTTTCATAATTTAATTACCTATATGCGAGATCGTAAATGTCATCGCGAGCGCTGGGTGACTGTCTTACAGCAATCGACGATTCCCTTGGCGATAATAAATGGCTCGGTTGACCCTGTTTCGGGCGCACACATGGTCGCACGCTATCAACAGCTTAAGTGTCGTTTGGATTATCTTGGGGTCTTGCCAGCTATAGGACATTATCCACAGGTTGAGGATCCCGCGGCGGTGCTTAAGCACTATCTCAGCTTTATCGATGCTGGCTTAGTCGAAACATGGTGATAGTGCTGAGATGTGCATTTCAAGAGGATTGTTGATGGAGCGGATCATTTCATCGCGGACATACTCGCGATGAAATGACATTGCTGCGGGTATTTACGCTTCAGTTAATCGCCCGTTCGCGACCCTGCCAAAAAGGGGCACGCAAATCTTTTTTCAATAATTTCCCTGAGGGATTGCGAGGCAGCGCGTCAAATAGCTTTAGTTGTCGGGGTATTTTGTAGCCAGCCAGATGTTCACGACAGAAATTGACCATCTCTTCTTCATCTAATTTTTGATCGGGCTTTAATACCACACAGGCCAGCGTCGCTTCGCCGAATTTGTTGCAGGGTACGCCGACAACGGCGACATCGCCGACGGAGGGGTGTTGACTGAGGACGTTTTCAATCTCGATGGGGTAGATGTTTTCGCCGCCGCTAACAATCATGTCTTTGATGCGGTCGCGCAAAAAGATATAGCCGTCTTCGTCGATAATGGCCGAGTCACCGGTATGTATCCAGCCATTGACTAGTGTTTCGGCGGTGGCTTTATCAAGATTATAATAGCCCAGCATATTAGCTTCTGAGCGAATTAGCAGCTCGCCAATTTGTCCAGATTCAAGACTATTGCCTTGCTCATCGATGACTTTGACTTCCACCCCGATTTGGGGTCTGCCGCAGGATTGAAGCAGCTCAGGGCGTCCGTTTAGTGCAAGCACGTGGTCTTCCGGCGATAGCGAAACGATGGTTCCGGTGGTCTCCGTCATCCCATAGCATTGATAGAAGTCACACTTGAAAATTTTCAATGCCCGTTCCAATAGACCCGTACTGATCGGCGATGCCCCGTACAGAATCTGGCGGAGATGGCTGAAATCACGTTGTTCTATATTAGGCACATAGTCAATTAGGGCCATAATCATGGCCGGGACAACAAACATATTGTCGATGTGGTGGTTTTCCAAATCGTCAACGATGGCCATGGGATTAAAGCTGGCATGCAATACTGCGCTGGCACCTGCCAGTATTGGCAGTAATAGGGTGCCGGCGCCGCCAATGTGGAAGTTGGGTGCACACACTAAGTCGCGGGTTCCAGGGCCAGCTTTACCCTTCAGCGAGGTTGAGCTTGAAGTATATAAGGCAATGATATTGCGCTGGCTGCTTACCACGCCTTTGGGTTTGCCGGTGGTGCCGCTGGTATACAGCTGAATAACGCCAGTATCTGGCGACATATCGCTGGCAGGGACGCTGTTGCTGGACTGATTTCTTAGCCATTGAGTCCAATTATTACTGCCTGGTGCGCTGGCGGCGATGACAGGAATATCATTAACCATTAGCGCCCGAAGTTTTTCGAGCAAATCAACTAGGGCCATATCTGGAGCAAGTAATATTTTGGCCTGCGAGTCGTTCAAAATATAGGCAACTTCGGGCGCGGCCAGACGGTAATTCAATGGCACATTGACCACGCCAATGCGGCTGCAGGCGAGCAGGGTAGATAAAAACTCAGGGCAGTTCTCACAGAGAGTCGCTACGCGATCACCACATTGAATGCCTTGCTGTAGCAGCCCGTTGGCAATCGCCTGTGATTGCAAAGCAATATCATGGTAGCTAAAGGTCTTGCCTTGGAATATTAGGCATTCATTTTCTGGGTGGCGTTGATTGTGAAAATCAAAAAACTGGTGGATCAGCATCAGGTTAACTCCGGAGCGTTTTTTTATATCCGCCTACTGTAGAGTGTGTGGAGCCCGCTGCCCAGTCTTATAGGGAAAATTCCTAGCGGTGTCGTGTAATGATGGCGCGGCGGGGCAATGGACCGGCAGGCTTGAATGCTCATGCGGTTTGGCGTTTGCATAACTGTTGACATATATTTAAGTTGTGGCGGCTAATCTGAGAGTGGGTGGCCTAGAACAATGACGACGGCAACGCGCCGTGCTATGTTCCTTTATGTTTCTGCAAAATTATAATGATAAATAGGATTTGCGATGTGGCGTTCTGCGTGTCTCGCACTTGGTTTGCTGGTAGTGATGATGCCTCGCTCAGAAGCCCTGACGGTGGGCGACAAGGCAGCCGATTTTTCGTCCCCTGAGCTAGGCACTAATACGCCAATCACACTGACAGATTTTCGCGGTCAGGTGGTATATTTGGACTTTTGGGCATCTTGGTGCGGGCCTTGTCGGGTGTCGCTGCCGGCGATGGAGGTGATGTATCGAGAGCTGAAAGATCAGGGCTTTACGGTGCTGGCAGTCAACCTTGATGCAGACGTTGCTGACGCTCAAAAGTTTTTACTATCTCGTCCTGTTAGCTACCCTCTTATCTACGATGCCGAGCAAAGTTTGCCGAAACTTTATGCCGTAAAAGGCATGCCGACGGCTTATATTCTTGACCGAACAGGCGTGGTGCGTGATGTTCACGAGGGTTTTCGGCCGGGTGACGAGAGTCGAATAAAGCACATTATAGAGGCCTTGTTGGCTGAGGAAGAATCATGAAGTTGCTGCTCATTGTTGCTGCATTGGTGCTGCTGTCGGCCTGCGCGGTCGAACCTTTGCAGGCATGGGAGCGCGGTCATCTAGCGCGACCTGAAATGGCTTGGGAGCCAGATAGTTTAAGAGCCAGTCAGCGTGATCACGTGTATTTCAGTAAGGAGGCGAGCAGTGGTGGTGCGTCCGTGGGAGGTGGTGGCTGTGGTTGTAATTGATTTAGCCGGCATCAATGTTAAGAGGCTGAGCTTATGAAGCAGAATGAGCGTCGCAATCATTCCGGTAGCACATTACTTGCTCTAAGCGCTGCGGCGCTGGCAATCCCTGGTATTGTCAGCTCGGTTCACGCCGCTGCCCCTGCGACAGAAGCTGAATTGGCTTATAAGGCCTCGGCTTATCGTGAAGCAGATATCGATCGAAGTAAATTGGCATCGGGTTCAGCGGCACGCTATGACATAGATACGCATCAACTGCGCTTTGTTTCGCCATTGGGGCGGGCTTCAGATGTGGCGGTCGATTTGAGCTACGAAACCATGAGCGGCGCCTCGCCTTGGTTTATTATGCCGGGTAGCAATGGCCCGGTGCAGGTTATGAGTGGCGCCAGCATTGAAGAGGAGCGCAAGGATATTCAAGCCAGTGTCGCGCATTACTTCTCAACGCAAAGTTCGGCCAAGGTGCTACTGGGGTTTTCTACCGAGAATGATTATCGAGCCGTCAATGTCGGGCTTGAAGCCAGTCATGAGATTCCCGAGCGCGAACTGACTCTGAGTGCAGGGTTTGGCTATAGCGATGATGAGATTGAACCCACTGATCCGCAAATGCCAGATCGTATCGACAGTGCCACGCGCGATAGCACCACTGCCTATATTGGCGTGGCGCAAGTCCTGAGTGCACGCACCGTGGTGCAGGGTAGTATTAGCATAGTATCCAATCAAGGCTATTTGTCAGATCCCTACAAAAAAGTATGGCGCGATGATCTTAGTAACACGGTTGCAGACAGCCGCCCCAATGCACGTTTGCAAACGGTTTTGGGGGCTCGCCTACGGCATTTTGTGCCGAATTTAAACGGCGCTTTGCACCTTGATTACCGCTTTTTTGACGACGACTGGGATATCAGTTCACACACCGTGGACTTGGCGTGGTATCAAAACTTGCCCCACGATTGGCAGCTGACACCATCACTGCGTTATTACAGTCAGAGTCAGGCCTATTTCTACGGACCATTTTTTTACAGCGGCCGCAGTGACGGCTACGCTTCCAGTGATTATCGTTTGTCACCCTATGGGGCGTTGAGCTTTCGGCTTAGATTGGAGCGTAATTGGGGGCAATTTTCGACCAATCTAGAATGGGAGAGTTATCGGGCCGCGGCGAGTCTAGCCTTGGATGATGTACAGCTAGAAAACCCTGGTTTGGTCGAATTTGATATTTTGTCATTTGGCCTCCAGTTGCACTTATAGCGTGGCCGATTCAGCACTTTTTGTTTTTCCCTTTACCGCTATGGCCAGTCCCTGCGAGTTGCGGTTATACGCGCTCTCGCAGGAATTGGCTGATCGCGCGGCTGAATCTGCGATTGCTGAGGTGAGGCGAATCGAACAGAAATATTCCCGTTACCGAGAAGACAGTGCGCTCAGTGTTATTAATCGCGCCGCTGGCGGAACAGCTGTTGCCATCGACAGTGAAACCTTCGGGCTGCTTAGTTACGCTGACAGTGCTTTTCAACAGAGCGGTGGCTTGTTTGATATCACTTCAGGAGTCTTGCGCCGGGCATGGGATTTTAAGTCTGGCAGTTTGCCTGCTGAAGCAGATCTACAGGCATTACTGAATATTGTTGGCTGGGATAAGGTAGAGCTGACAAATTCACAGGTTCGCCTGAGTCAGCCTGATATGGAGTTGGATTTTGGCGGTTTTGGCAAAGAGTATGCCGCAGATACGGCGGCAAGAATTTGTCTGGATGTAGGGATTCAGCATGGCTTAGTTGACCTCGGCGGCGATATTCGGGTCATTGGACCACACCCTGACGGCAGTGCCTGGCGGGTAGGAATTCGAGATCCGAGTAATCTTGAACGGGCCAAGTTAGTGGTGCCATTGAAAAGCGGTGGCTTGGCCAGTAGCGGAGATTACGAGCGTTTTATGATTGTTGCAGGGCAGCGATACAGTCATATTTTGGATCCGCGCAATGGCTGGCCGGTGCAAAACAGTTTTCGTTCACTGAGTGTGGTTGCCCCCCTGTGTTTGTTAGCAGGAACGGCGGCGACCATCGGCTTACTCAAGGGCGCGGCGCAAGCGCCGGACTGGCTGGCACAGTTAGCATTGCCACACTATTGGGTGCAGGCGAATGGTCTAAGTGGCGGCGATCTCGTTCCGCTAGCCTAGTAATTGACCGATTCAAGAGTTAGTTCATTACACAGTTTTTTTATGTAACAAAGACCGCCAGAAATTTCCACAATAACAATAAAGCTTTCATGGATATGATGATGGCTATTTGTTTTTGCATCCTCTGTTTTTTTCTAATTTCAGCTAGCTTGTTGGGCGGCTGCGGCGGCTGCGATGGTGAGCTAAACCAAATGACCATTGATAGCCTATGATGTGAAATGTGAGACCTGGCCCATGTATTCGGGGACAGTTTACTTAATTCAAGTTGGCTTTGAGACCGCTAACAAGGGCGGGCACCGACTCGGCAAAACTATGTTGCAGGCGCGATCGAATGATCGATTTTCTAAATATCACTCTTTATGCTGGCTGCCCCCAATGAGCAGCCCCTTTTTTCTATATCTACGGCCTATCTTCCCTAACAAACAAACTCTGCTCCTGCACTGACATTGGCGTGTTTTGTTTTTGCATGGCGCGCTTGCCCAGTAGTAAAACGATTGGCGCGGCGATAAGTATCGATGAGCTGGTGCCAATCACAATGCCAAACAACATGGGCAGGGCAAAGCTGGCTACGGCACTGCCACCAGCAATACCCATCGGCAGAATAGCCAAAAAGGTAGTGGCTGAGGTAAATATAGTCCGGTTTAAAGTGGCGGTCAGGCTTTCGTTAATTAACTGTTCAAGTGGCTGTTCTGGATGGTTGCGCAGATTTTCGCGAATACGGTCAAATACCACCACTTTGTCGTTCACTGAATAGCCAATTAAGGCCAGTAGTGCCGCAATGGCGTTGAGATTAAATTCAATCCCCGTCAGTGCAAAGAAGCCCAGAGTCTTGGTGATGTCCAGCGCAAGTGTGGCCATGGCGCCAACCGCAAAATAGTGTTCGTAGCGATTCCATAGATAAATAAACATGCCCACGCAGGCTAATATCACGGCGAGAATACTGGTGGTCATGAATTGCCCACTCACCGTCGGTCCGACCATTTCAAGGCGCGGAAACTCGACCTGTGTGGTGACGCTGCTAATAGCATTTTTAATGGCTGAAATACTTTGCTCAGTATTATCGGCTTGGGCTTGCATCGGCAGTCTCACCAGAAAATTGCCTTTCTCGCCAAACTCCTGAATAGCCACATGATCTAGAGAGGCCTTATGCAGGGATTGTCGTAAAACCTCAATATTGGTGTTGTCGCTGCTGCGAACCTCCATCACCGTACCGCCTTTAAAATCAATACCGGTATTTAGTCCCGGTTGGAATAATAGGCATATTGATGCAACGGACAGTATGGCTGAAAGGACAATGCCCTTATGCCGAGCGCTTAAGAATGGGATAGTTTTGCGACGGCCCCAATTGTTCAGTATGGATAGACCCTGGATATTGAGCACTTTTCTACCCAGTTTGTTGACTCGCCAATTAATCATCATACGAGTGATGGATATCGAGGTGAATAGCGACAGTGCTAGGCCGACGGCCATGGTGACGGCAAAACCGCGTATTGGCCCAGTGCCAAATAGAAACAACAAACCCACGGCGATTAAGGTGGTGATATTGGAGTCTAGGATGGTACTGAAGGCGCGTTGAAAACCCAATTGCACGGCGTAACGACCACTAACATTGCTGCGGCATTCCTCCTTAATTCGTTCATTAATGAGGATGTTGGCGTCAACCGCCATACCCAAGCTTAAGATTAAACCAGCAATACCGGGAAGGGTGAGTGTGGCATCTAGGGCGGCAAGGGCGGCAATCAATAATGCGGTATACGCCAGCAAGGCCGTATTGGCTATCAAGCCCCAGCGGCCGTAAGCGGCAATCATAAACGCTAGTACCAAGGCGGCGCCGAGCAAGCCGGTAGTCACGCCCATGGCGATGGCGTCGCTGCCAAGGTCGGGGCCAACACTGCGCTCTTCCACAATGCTTAAAGAGGCGGGGAGTGAGCCTGCCCGTAATAGCAGGGCTAAATCGCCAGCTTCACGACTGCTGAAATTACCACTGATTTGCCCTGAGCCGCCGCCAATGACTCCGCGAATAACCGGCGCGGTGACCACCACATCGTCTAGTACCAGCGCAAAGGCACGACCAATATTGGCGCGGGTAATGTCGGCAAAAATTTCGCCACCGTGCTGGTTTAAACGAAAGTTAACCACGGGCTCTTGGGTATTGGGGTCGAAGCCAAGACGAGCATCGGTCAAATCACCGCCATCTAAAAGTGATTGGCGATCTAGGGTGTAAAATTGCTCAGACTCGGCGCTGGCAACCTTGATGGTTGCCGCGCCTTTGTTTTGCATTGCATCATGGACAAGGTGAAAGCTTAAGTTGGCTGTGCGCCCCAGCAGCGCTTTAATGCGGCTGGGGTCTTGGATGCCCGGTAGTTGCACCAGAATGCTGTCAGTGCCTTGGCTCGCGATGAGGGGTTCAACCACACCGGTTTCATTGATCCGCCGTTTCAATACTTCTAGGCTGCGCTGCACCGCATCTTCTACCAAGGCTTTTTTAAAGGCAGTGGTAATACTTATTTTTAACTGATTATCGGCAATACTCATATTGTATTGCCTTGGGATTTCACCTTTTTGCAATTCCATTGCGAGCTCTTGGGCCCGCTCTAATTGCGCTTTATTTCGCAAGATAAGAACCGCGGATGAGCCTGAGGATTTGGCGGGAGCTGCAGCGATGTTTTGATCACGAAGTCGGACACTGACATCATCTGCAAATTGCATGACTTTTTCAGTGAGTAACTTCTGACTGTCCATTTGCAAAAGCAGATGAGAGCCACCGCGCAAGTCTAGGCCAAGGCTGATTTTATGTTGTTGATACCAATTGGGTGTGTCAGCTAGGTATTGGCCGGGAAGGATGCTGGGTAGGGCAGTGATAATGCCCATGAAAACAATAATGCTATAGGCTAGAGCTTTAAATTTAGGGTAGCGCATGAATATTCCTCGCCGCACAGTCAGCCAATCGCTGGCACCGCCGGACATCAATAAAAGCTGCTGAGTTTGTCTGATCAATGGCACCGACCAGAGGTCGATGGCTGGCCGTGAAAGTCTTAACTCAGCACTGGTGGGGCGCGAGGATTTAATTCAATCAAAAAACAACGACGTCGCTGGGCTGGGTTATTGTCGCGACGCGATAGCAGTGGCGAGGTATAGCTACTTGGGGTTGGTTCTGGGAGGCTATTCAGTAAGGTGGATTTATCGAGATCCAGAGGCTGACCGCCGTCAATATTCTGGCGGCGCTGGTCAAGATAGCTTGTGCTCGATTGGGTGATGAACTGGTTTTGAGGATTTGACGGATCAAAGGACTCACCGATGGCGCCAAGGTAGTGGGCTTGGCCTGAAAATAAAGCGATAGTTGCTAGTAAGGTGGCAAGCAGACTTAATAAGGGATATGTGGCTGGTGCTCTAGCTGTCGGTTTGAGCGTTATGCCGAAGCCAGATCTCGATGCTAATGTAGTGGATTGTGTGCTTAGCACAGCGCGGTGATCCTAGTGCAAACGGGTATCGTTTCAGCCTATGAATGGCAGGTTAGCATGGGCATTAATTTTCGTCACTAGCTGCTTGGCTAGATATTGTTGATTTAATCGTAAATTTGCAACAACGTGGAAGCCTGTCGTCACCGTGCAATTATCTGCTTTATTATATATTGTCTGGGCAAGCTGGTTTTGCTCTGAGTGCGGCGGTGCCGGCATCGCCAGCGGCAGAAGCCAAATTGCATAAGTTTGATAAGAATCTATTGAGTTTTACCCTGCTAAAATAAACTTCTCCTTAGTTTGTGTCTTTAGCCGTTTGCTAAAGCGTGGCTGCGCTCATAAAAAATTCACGCAGCCACACTGTCGCGGGATCGTGGCTGACAGTTTTGTGCCAGAAG
>JBLHPB010000095.1:0-11184 GCA_047624025.1 Zhongshania sp. | reverse complement strand
CTCTCAGATTGCCGAGCGTCCAGCGGTACAGCGTGGACGGCGCGTAAATCGCCTTTGGGGTGATGAAGGCAAGCAAATGGCCGAGCGTCACAGCGCAGAGGATTTTAGATAGGTGCGTAAACCCGGTCTCGAGGTAATTCAATGGCAATGGGGCGGCGGCTTAGTCATCGTTTAGAAAGGTTTTGTCACTAACATAACCAGTGGTTTTTAACTCGTCTGTTAATTCAAACGCCGCATTCAGTATTAATGGGTGATTGGGGGATAATTGCGACAATATCGCCTTGTTGCTGGAAATGAGTGTCCATAGTGGTTCAAAGACCATGATGTTTTTGCGCAGCAACACATCGGATAAGTGCAGTGGCTTGCCGAGCGACCACTGGGGTTCAAATACGGCATGGCTGGCGTCATCTTCGCATTCGGCGCGAATTTGGTCTAAGGAGGTTTCCCGGGACTAGGTTTTCCACACCCAGTTGAGGGCCTCGCCATCTTGATCGCGAATAGTGCCTTGCTTGTCCCACGCGAGTCCCTCAAGTTGAATAATGATCTTGCTGGCTATACCCGCTGCCTCGAGCGTCTGTTGTATAAAGAGCGCGTGGTATTCCTCCTCGGGATCATGGTCACGCAATATATGCACTAAGCCCTTAGCGGGGCTCGTCTCCTAGGCGCGGCTGAGGTTGTGAAACAAGACTTTGTCTGCGTCCTCGTGGTCACTTAGCTGCTAGTTTTGCGGTTTAGTACTGATTCTTGGCGTTCAATGTAGTTCACCTAATTTCAGCCGCCGTAGTGCGAATTTTCAGTATTGGCCTAGAATTTATGCTGAATACATTAACTTTGTGAAATACGCGCAGCGAGACTAAATATGAGTGCAATCGCAACACTGGCGGCCAGCGCAAGGCCCAAGTTCCTTGTATTAACATTCGTTTGTATAGCACTTGGTTGGGCTGGCAGTGCGTTCGCTGGGCTAACACTTTCCCTAGCCTTATTCGGATGGGTACTTATTGGTGGATTAGCGGCGCATATCAGCGTTAATTTGTTAAATGAATATCACGACTTTAAGAATGGTCTTGATCTCATTACCGTAAAAACACCGTTCAGCGGTGGCAGCGGCGCCCTTCCAAAAAAGCCGGAGTTTGCCGCTGGCGTATTGTTGGGCGCAGCGCTGAGCTTACTTCTAACAGTAGTGATTGGCTGCTACTTAGTCTATCTGCGTGGTGTAGATTTATTGGTAATTGGACTTCTCGGTGTCATGCTGATCCTAAGCTATACTCCTTATATAAACCGCAATGCGCTGCTGTGCTTAATTGCCCCTGGCTTTGGTTTTGGCGTGCTGATGGTCATGGGCACGGCAATCGTTTTGAGTGGGCAGGTTAGCACCTCGACCGCATGGCTGACCGTGCCCGCGTTTTTCTTGGTGAATAACTTGTTGTTACTAAACCAATTTCCCGACATGGATGCGGATCAGCAGGTCGGCCGCAAGCATTTACTAATCCGTTATGGTCGCGTGGTTTCGAGTCGGGTTTACGTTGCTTTTATGATGTGTGCCTATATTAGTATTGGCCTCGGTGTGCTTAGTGGAACACTGCCGCTGGCGGCGGTGTTCGCTATGCTGACCTTGGTAATGGCAATACCGACGGCAAGGGGCGTCCTTCGTGATGCTAATAATTCCGAGCAGTTAAATATGTTTTTAGGGCCAAATGTCGTAATTATCATTTCGACCTTAACCATATTAGCCGCTGCTGTATTAATTGAGTCTGGGGGGTAGCGTTATGATGAAGTTACCGAAGTATCTTGTGGGTGGTTCATTAGCGCTACTGGCGGCTGGTATTGTTGTTGGTGTTGTCGGTGCGCAGGGATTCGACTTTGCAATGGAAAAAACCAATTCGACGGAATTCTGCATTTCTTGTCATGAAATGGAAGCGCACCCGTGGCAGGAATCCCTGGGTAAAGCGCATGCCGCTAGTCGTGTCGGTTTTACTGTTGGCTGCGCAGACTGCCATGTTCCAAAAGAATTTATACCTAAAATGAAGCGGAAAATTGAAGCGTCGCGGGAGGTGTGGCATCACCTGCTCGGCACCCTAGATACCCCTGAAAAATATGAGCAGCACCGCGCGGAAATGGCCGATCGGGTATGGGAAACTATGGAAGAGAACGACTCCGCAAGTTGCCGAAATTGCCATAATGCTGAAAAAATAGGCTCGACGGAGATGATTAACAATATGCACCAGCAGGCCCTGGGTTCTGGCGCAACCTGCATCACTTGCCACAAGGGGATTGCCCACGACCTCCCTGGCCAGTAAGCATAAGTCAGTGAACACAAAATAATTTGTGGGGGTAGCGCTCGCTTTTAAAAGCGATATCGAAAGGTTAGCATGGCCTCCACTGCGGAATAGTCTGGCGTTGTGTTGCCAATGGCAATGACATTGGTCATGGTGTTTAGCTGTACTTGATCAAAACTAAAGTTTTGCGCTCGATAAACTTCATGGGTGAGATACAGGTTAATGTCGATATTTTCACGATAATGGTGGCTGAGTTCTGCGCTAATGCGGTGCAATTTGTCGCCTTGTTTGGGCATGTCCATCGCACTTAGTGCACTGGCCGTGGTCGTGCGAAAATCACTGTTGCTATAGGCCATTAAGTAGCCAAGGGTTAAATCGGTATTTGGCTTAATATTAAATAGCTCAAGGTCACTCCCCACCGTTTTAACTTTGTCTTCATTTCGATGCTGCCAGTTGCGATTTGGGTCAATCGATTGAGTGGCAACGGCATTGCCGTTAAAGCTTCGGCCGCTTTGTTGGGCGTGGTATTGCTCGTAGCTCGCGAAACTATGCCACTCTGCGCGACCAGTTTTAATTAGTGAGACATCGAGGTGCAGCCCGCGCACGTCCGATTTTTGTAAGCCAAATATCGACTTAGTGTAGTCATCTTGGGCCATATTAAAGGCAATGCCAATATTGGCAATGTCTGAGGGCGTCCAGTTTAAGCCCATCGCCATTTTCTGCCGCTCGCGCTGCGCTTGATAATATTTGCGCAGCAATGGGTGGTTTTCAAAACGTTCATCGGCAGGCTCATTGCTGATATATGCCTGTGTGTGTGAGTTTAAATAAGGTGTGTCGCCTCGGTAGTTTGACGGGCTGCGATGCTCTTTACTTAGGCGCAGATAAGATTGCACACGATCCATCGGGCGACTCTCAAAGGCCATGTGCCCGATATCTTCTGTGATGTTTGAGGTCTCGGAATAGTCACGGTCGACGGTTTTGTGTTTAAAGCCAGCAGCCAATGTACTGCTTTTACCGACGCGATAGCGCAAAGTGGCATCCAGCTTAGCTTCGGTGTAACTGTGAGGCAGATTATAGCGAGCCTGGCTAGAGGTGGCGCTGTCCTGATCTTGGGAGTCGCCACCAATGTACACATAGAGATTTTGAGCTGTTTTGTTATCGCGGTCTTCGTAGGCCGCATTGGCGCGCAGCATGAGGCGTTTGTTAAGCGCTTGCTGGTAGCCAAGTTTAAGGCGCCATATATCGATTTGCCCGTTAAGGGAGTCTTGCGGAAGTGGAGTGGACACGGCGAGTGCAGGATTAATTGAGTAGGCTTGATAGCTTTCGTCCTGCTCCATTATGGCGTATTGAATGCTGCTGTTCAGCGAGGCGGTAGGCGTGAGCCGAATAAAGCCCGTGGCAAACCATTGTTGGTAAATGTTGTCAGGTTCAAGGGCGATGGCGCCCCGCCCTGTAGCGAAGCCGGCGGCGCTATTCCAGCCGTTAATGGCAAGGAAGGGGTTGTCCCAGGACAAACTCTTATGGTCATTTTTAAACAGCGATAAATCGTAGCCAAACTGCCAGTTGTACGTTGTCGCGCTATATTCGGCACGAAGATTAAAATCATTAAACTCAAAATCGACCGGACTGGGCAGGGCGACACTGCGAGGGTTGCCTCCCGTGTTGCCAATAATACCGTATTTATACAAGCTACCGTCTTTTATCTCGTGCTTGAAGCTTACATCAAAAGTCCAGTTGGCATTGGCCTTGATTTTGTAATTCAACGCAATGCGGCGGCGCTGCAGTTCATCGTCGAACTCGTTCTGCGGAACGGATAATCCACTCATGCCGGCAGTGGTTGTTGCGGCTGTCCAGTTGGCGGGCAAGTTTAATGAGTTGGAGCCTGGGTTGACGAAAATAGTCTGGGCGTCGCTCAGGCCTGATTTGGTGATCTCGGTGTAAGAAAAATTAAATTGCTGATACCCGTAGTCGCCAATACTGAAGGACAGCTCTCGTGAGCCGGTGCCCAGATTAGTGCCCTTGGCAGACCAGTATCGGGTATCGCTACTTTCCCAGGATGGTGTTTTATTGGCATCGAAATTGAAAACGGCGAAACTGTCTTCGGCGCCCCGATCAATGAATTGACCAAATGCAGCATTGTCGTCTTCGGTATAGCCGACGCCAAGCTCGATGGCCATTTGCAGGCTGGTTCTATTTTCACCGGCAATTAGTGAGCTAGGTAGAAAGCTCCCGCTTAGCAGTACGACTATAGCTAAATTTGAGAAGCGGGAATGTGGGCGTGGTTGAATGGCGAACATAGTGTTCGACCTCGTATAAGACTTAGCGCGTCAAACGAACTCCCGAGGGGTGGTTTGAGCCGTGAACTTGAGTGTGGCAATTCAGGCAGTCTTTCGACAGCATTTGTTGCGCGGCACCATTTGGCGGGCCCCCGCTGCCGCTATACGCAGTGCTGGGGTGGTAACCGGCCATATGGCACTGCTGGCAAACCCAAGGCCCTCGGGACGTTAGCATAGGGGTGTGAACACTGCCGTGGGGTTGATGGCAGTTGCTGCAATTTTCCTGAGCTGGGGGGTGCTCCCATAGAAAGGGACCGCGCTTTTCGGCGTGGCATTGAAAGCAGGTTTCGTTTACTGAGCCTTTCACTAGCTGGGACTCCGTGGCACTGCCGTGGGGATTGTGGCAGCTGGTGCAGGTCATTAAATTTTCGACGAGGGGATGAGCGCTAGTTTTATGAATTTGGGCACGCTTGTCTTTGTGGCAGTTAAAGCACACCTCTTTTTGGGTTTCCTTAAAAAGTACTGGATCCGGTGATTTGTGGATTTGATGGCAGTTGGTACAGGAGACGCCGGCAAACTGATGCTGGCTGCCGTCCCAGTGACTGCGGGCACTGTTTTCATGGCAGCCTAGGCAGGTTTGGTTTTGAGCGTCGACCGGTGTCGCATCGCCGTTAAATGTGACGGTGGGTTTGGTGGGTTTACCATTAACATACTGGCTGAGGTGTTGAGCGCTAGGACCATGACAGCTCTGGCAGCCCTGCTTGTTCATAGGGCCGTCGGGGTGAGCTTTTTTGCCGTGAGGAGTGCTTAGAATACCTGCCGCGGGCTTCATGCCTGTTGCGCCGTGACAACCTAGGCAGGCTTGAGGGTCTCCGGGCGCATAACCGCTTGCCCCGGGGGGCGTTGGTGCCGCCAGGACAGCTGAGGTAAGCAGTAAGAGTATTAGCGAAGGAAGCCACTGTTTAGACATTGAAGTCCAGCCGTATTCAATAACCCGATACTCTAATGCTAGCTCAATAATGGCAGTTTGCTCGGTAAGCGGCTTTTATTTATTACTCGTTTCTGACTACGTATTTACCCGTAAATACATGCTGTGCCTCACTAGACAGCAAATTACGGACAACCTCGCCGAGCGCGAGGATACTTTGCTTGCCGTCACCCTGAAAGCTTGATCCATGCATAGTCGCGAGAGTGCGGAGCGCTAGGCGCTGTAAGCTGCTGATGGTGTACCGCGTAAAAGGCATGTCATGGGCGAGTGGGCCTAATAGGCCTATTAGGCCCTCGCGTATTGCAAGCTCGGCGCGCTGAACAATATTGTCTTGGATCAAGGGCTCCGGGTCGCCGCCGTGGGGAAAAAGGTCCGAGCAGAATAATGTCTTTTCCGTCTCATAAAAAATAGGCCTGCATCCCATCCATGAGGCACATGGGGGGAAGCTAAAAACTGAACTTGGTGGCGGCCGATATTGATAACTTCTTTGTCGGCAAGCCCGCGCGCCTCTCGACAGACGAAATCACTGAGATTGACCATGGCGGCCACTTGACTGCAGATTGCTTGCGCTTTTGGTACTAGTGCCAAAAGCTCATTTAAGGCGCCGCACTCATCGGCCTCGAAATGACTAAAGCCAATCCAGCGTAATTGGGCTGGATCGATAATACTGCGAATACCGGATAGGGTGCAATCCAGCATGCTCTTGAAACCGGTGTGGATTAGCAGGGGCTGCTCGTCACGAATCAGAAGCTGGTTAAACTGGAGGTCAAATTCGGGGTGAAAGGTAGAAATTCGGAAGGTGTCCGGTGCAATTTCGGTCACTTGGGTTTTCATGTCACTACTCCTATGAAACGGATGAAAATGACTAAAACACTTTGCCGTAAGCTAGCATTTTTAGGGCAATTCCGCATCGGAATTATTCCTTGGCGCTGCAACAGAAAACATCCACTATGACGCTTAACGCGTACAATATCCTTGAGAATTTACGCCACCTAATTTTGGGGCATAGCGGGGTGGGCCAAACATTAACGGCGAGTGTTATTTATGAAATTGTTTCTCTTCAGCATTGCGACACTCTTTGTTGCCGCGTGTGCGGGTACCAAATTAAAGGGCACTACGGAGTACGCCTACCAGCAGCATGTAATATACAAAACGATAGACGCGCAGCGGCTAGGCGGCGACCTCTATATTCCTCGCTCGCCGGGTCTAAAGCCTGCTGTGGTGGTGGTTCACGGTGGTGGGTGGACTAGCCGCACTGGCGATATGTCGGGGATCAGTGAAAAATTAGCAAGAGCAGGTTTTGTGGTATACAACATTACCTACCGTCTGGCACCAGAGCACCGTTTTCCTGCGCAAGTTAACGACGTTTCCGCTGCACTTGAGTGGTTATATGCTCACGCTGAAGACTATCAAATTGATAAAAATAATATATCGGGATGGGGTTATTCGGCTGGCGCGCACCTGATTCTGTTAGCCGGACTTGACCGCAAGCAAGCGCCATTCTTGAACAGTATTATTGCGGGTGGCACGCCGGCAGATTTGACTGTTTGGCCAAACTCGGCAATGGTCGCCAAGTTAATTGGTGAGCCAATGATAAAAGCCGAGGCTACTTGGCGCGAAGCATCACCAGTCAATCATGTGAATTCGAAGTCTCCGCCGGTATTTCTCTATCATGGTGATTGGGACAAGCTAGTTGACCCTGAGCAAATGGCGTTTATGAAGCGTGCATTGGATGAAAAAAATATACCCGTAGAAACTTATTCTGTTGATTTTCTTGGGCACTTTGCAGTGTATGCCCTAGCTCGTGGTGCAGAGAGCCGGGGCATAGAGTTTGTGCAGGAGCGCACAAAATTAGAGCCAGGGGGCTAAATAAAAGCGCGCTGGAGCACGGTGTGCTCCTGAGCTGCGTTTAATTCGCTTGTCACTGAGCGCTACTTTCTACGGCACCACTGTCGCAGGGGTTTAGGCGTTGATTACCACTTTGATCCAATGCCGGGCATGGGCCAGCAAGTCCATTGCCACGAGCAGGGCTGGTGGCGAAAAGTGCATGAGTGTCTGTTGCCCCGCCATTATTGGTTAGTTCGCCCAATTCCGGTGCCGTTGAAGATAAGTCGTTTTCAGAGTTCAGGCCACAACTTTCATCATCGGCAATATTTCCTCCGTAAGAATGAATTGCCGAGATCGTATTTTTACAATTGGCCGCGCCTCTTGTGGATGTATTACCCGCGATAATAGTATTAATCAGCTCCACTGGCCGGCCAATAACTTCACTATCTAATGTTTCTAATACATTGCCAGGGTCGCCCTGATACGAGGTTGCTATATTAATGCCACCGCCACCAATAACTGCGTGGTTATTGATTATTGTGGAATTAATAATTGTGACTGGGCCTCCGCCTCTTGCATCAATGCCGCCGCCTTCACCTTGTGTTCCGCCATCACCAGTACTGTCTGTGCAGCAGTCCTCTAAAATACGGTTATTGCTGATGGTAGAATTAATAACCAATCCTGCTGCGTCAAAACGTATGCCGCCGCCTTCGCTCTCGGCCACGTTGTTGCTGATGGTACTGGACTCAATAATTGCCGAGCTGCTTGGTGTATTGAATATTCCACCGCCGTAGCCGCTGTAATTACCTGAAATATTGCATCGAGTGACCATTAATTGGCCTTGATTAAAAATGCCACTAGCAGAACCTCCTGTGATGGTTACATCGGCAACCATTAAAATAGCGTTGGGGCCAACGCCAAACACTCGGTCAATACCATTGCCATCGAGAATTGTTTTCCTGGCACCGGCGCCTCTGATACTTGTCGAGCCTAAGATGGATAGCATGCCAGCATCCGAGGTGCCCTCGGCTACAACGGTTGGGATGAGCGGGGGTCCTGTAAATTTGTAATGTCCTGCCGGTACGATAATGACATTTGTGTGCGTAAAGGGATTGGTGGTCAGTAAAAACGTTGCATTTGACTCTTGAACTGCCGCACGCAAGCTGCAGCCACCGGTAACTGTTTTGCACAGGCCGTCTCCCTGAGAGATGTCTGGCTCGTCGCCTTCGTAATTAACAATAAAGCTACCTGGCGATGCGGGGCTATAGGCCGGCGCGTTGCGCGGACTTTCTTGCTGAGTTAGGTCTTCACTCTGGTTCGGCGTTGAGCTAGGCGTATTGTCTTTGCATCCACTTATTAACACTATTGTCGAAGCAAACAATGCGCTTGAAATAAGGCTTTTTCTGATTAAATTGAAGATGTTTGTCATATTGTTATCTCTCACTGCAAGCCAGATTCGAATGCACCAATATCACAGGCATTATCGTCGCCGCGCACAACGCCACGCTGATCCACCGCAGTGCAATTACTCATTTTACCGGCATTCAATGCCGGACTTGTTGGCAGCAATGCATGGGTATCGGTGGCCCCGCCATTATCTTCCAGTTCTGCTAGTTGTGGATCTATACCAGATATGTCGCCAGGCTGATCTAAGTAGCAACTGCCATCGCTGTCGATATTGTTCCCCTGCGACAAAATTCGCGACAGCCCAACCGTGGTCAAGCAATCCCCATCCGCAACATCTGAAGAGTTATTGGCGATGATGGTATTTTCTAAAATTAAATCGAAGTGAGGGACGTCGATAGCCGCGGTAATAGGGTCGGGAAGTGCGTCAACGTAGGCGGTATCAAAATGCACACCCGCTCCACCTAAAGCGGAACGATTGAAAACAATGGTGGAGTTTCGAATGGTCGTGCCAATGCCGCGAATATCTATGCCGCCGCCTTGCGAGAATGCGAACGGTACGCCGGTACCCATAGGAAGAGGTTCAGCCAAACCGAGTGCTTCATTGTAGCTGATTGTTGAGTTAGTAATGGTTCCTCTAGTGTCAATACGAATGCCGCCTGCCTGACCCTTTGCAATATTGTGACTCACCGTGCTGTCATTCAGCTGTAGGCTTCCCAGTGGATTAACAAAAATACCGCCACCACCGCTAGACCAGTTTTCCGTGATCCATACGCGCGACAAACTTATATGAGCTTGCGAATATATTCCGCCCCCCATTGAGTTACCGAAGCCACCGGTAATCGTTAAATCGCTTAAGGTACTATCCGCGCCCGGGTGAATTTCAAGGACGCGGTCAAGTTGCTTTGCATCAATAACGGTTTCTCTGGCGCCGGCACCGTGAATATTCATGGAGACTTCGATATCAAGCGAACCCGTCTCAGGTCCATCAATGATGGGTCTGGCGAGAACATCACCTAGCCCGAGGTCGCCGGTTGCTAATGGGTTGGCTAACGTAAGTTCGTAAACCCCAGAAGGGAGAAATATTGTATGTGGCTTGTTTTGAGCATCAACAACACTTGAGTTCGCCTCCATGATAGCGGCGCGCAAAGTACACATGCCCTGTTCAGTGGCGCATTGAAGATCACCGGGATTAGCATCCACAGCATCGACATAGCTGTTTACCCAGAAGGCATTTTCAGCTAGATTTCCATTGGAAATTTCTTGCTCACTATCAATAGCTTGCGAGTAAGGTGTGCTGCTGGATCCCCCGCAACCGCTGACGCTTATTAAGAAAAAAGAAAACAGTATATACGCTGAATTTTTGCGTGAGATATTCGCAGCCGTGATCATTTTTAGCTCCATCTAATTATTATTGCTGCTTGGCAGCATTCTGTTTTTATTAGTGTATTAATAAGTTGTTAACTGATGTGGAAGCTCAAGGTGCAATACCACTACTATTAACAGCCCCAGTGTCGCAGGGGCGTAAGCGCTCGGCGCCAGTTTGATCTTGCGGAGAACAGTTTTCCTGCAGGCCATTGCGTCGTGCGGGGCTATCAGTTGCGAGGGCGTGGGTGTCGGTTGGACCGCCATTGTCAGCAAGGGCCTTAATTTTGGGGTTTGTATTGGGTAGATCGTTCTCGGCATTCAGCTCACAAGTGTCATCATCCGAGACATTGCCTCCTAAGGAATAAATTGGCGAAATAGTCTGGCTACAGTTGGCGTGGCCTCGAGTCGAGGTGTTGCCGGCGATGATCGTATTGATCAGTTCTAGTGGGTGTCCCTGCGTGCCATCACTATATGTTTCCACAAGGTCATCTGGATCTCCTTGGTAGGATTTCGCGATGTTGACGCCACCGCCACCAATGACGGCGTGATTGTTCACAATAGTCGAATTGATGATTGTCACCGCGCTACCGTTGCGTGCGTCGATACCGCCACCTTCACCCTTCGTCCCACCGTCATAGGTCGTGTCGTCGCAACAGGACTCAAGAATACGATTGCCGCTGATCGTCGAGTTGATCACCAGTCCGGCCGAATCAAACCTAATGCCGCCACCCTCACTCTCGGCAGTGTTGTTGCTAATCGTACTCGAGTCGATAATCGCAGAGCTCCACGGGGTGTTGAAAATACCAGCACCATAGCCACTGTAATTTTTAGTAATCAAGCAGCGAGTCACGGTAAGCTGGCCATGATTGTAGATGCCACTGGCGCTCGCACCAGTGATAGTCACATCTGAAATGGAGGAAGTGGCATTCGCTGAGACCTCAAAAACGCGATCTATGTCATTGCCATCGATGATGGTCCTACGGGCGCCAGCTCCTCTAATATTTGTATTCCCCAGAATTACTAGCCTCCCTGCATCCAAAGTGAT
>JBLHPB010000094.1:0-11450 GCA_047624025.1 Zhongshania sp. | reverse complement strand
CGGCATGAGGTAGATTATATCTAGCCGGAGTGAGTCCAGTCAGCACTATGTCAGGGTCAGGGTGTTGCGCGGGGTAAAGGCTAGGCTGGGGCTAATGTGTAAGCCTTTAAAGACATACCAATAGTGAACTGTATATTCCTGCGGCACGTAATAGGTCGCGAAAATATAAAAAGAGAGGGGCGGGATGTGAAAAAAATAGTAATTTGTTTGGCGCTTATCGTGTTTTGTGTGGCGATTGCCACCGGCTTGGCTTATGCCGGCGGTGATGGTGGCTTGCTAGTTGGGGTTTATCCGGCACTTTTGATTTGTGCGGCCATCGCTTTTGCGGTTCAGTGGTTGGCCTTTATTCCGGCTTATCTGTTTCAAACCGAGCATTATTACGATCTTACCGGCAGCGCGACCTACGTCATCATTATCTTACTGGCTCTCTATCTTGGTGGTAGTGAGCAGGCGTCAGGTCTTGATGGTCGATCTGTTTTACTTGCGGCGCTGGTGGTGATTTGGGCGGCGCGCTTGGGACCGTTTTTGTTTCGCCGCGTTAAGCAGGCGGGGAAGGATGGTCGCTTCGATGAAATTAAGGTTTCCTGGCCTCGCTTTTTACTCACGTGGACGCTCCAAGGCTTGTGGGTATTTGTCACCTTGGTCGCGGCACTGACCGCGATGACTAGTCAGCATACGCAGCCACTTGGCTTTATGGCCTTGCTCGGCGGTCTGGTTTGGTTGTTGGGCTTTGGCCTTGAAGTTGTCGCAGACGGCCAAAAATCAGCATTCAACAAACAGACTGAAAACGCAGGTAAATTTATCAATGTTGGGCTGTGGCGCTGGTCGCGACATCCCAACTATTTTGGCGAAATTGTGTTGTGGCTGGGTATCGCGCTTATTGCCCTGCCCGTGTTTCAAGGCTGGCAATGGCTGAGCCTGATTTCACCTGTCTTCGTCACTCTCCTACTAACCCGCATCAGTGGTGTGCCACTGCTGGAAAAGCGCGCGGACAAAAAATGGGGTGGTAATGCCGATTATGAGAGCTACAAGCGTGAGACTTCTGTGCTGATTCCGCGGCCACCCAAAAACGGGCTCTGAGGGTGTCGGCTGCAAGAGTTGCCGACATTGTAATAAATGAAATGAGGTATTTATGATCAAACGACTGGGGCTTTTCGGCTTGCTGTTTGCCGCTCAAGAAGTATTTGCGCGTGGTGCGCCGGTACTGGAAGAAGTCATAATCACGGCGCAAAAGCGTGAAGAAAGCCTGCAAGATGTGCCTATTTCTTTAGTGGCGATTAGTGCCCAGGCCATGCAGGACTCCAATATGGAAGACTTGTCTGATATTGCCAATTTTACACCCAACCTCAGCGTGTTCAGTCACCCACCCTTGACAAGTTTGCGTGTTAGAGGCTTGGGTTCGCCCTTTGATAAAGGCTTTGAACAATCTGCAGGCCTATTTCTGGATGGTGTATATCTTGGGCGCTTGGCCTTTCTAGATTCGGCGTTCTTGGACGTCGCCTCGGTTGAAGTACTGCGCGGCCCTCAGGGCACCTTGTTTGGTAAAAACACCATCTCTGGAGCGATCAGTATTCGCTCAGTGCAGCCATCCCAAGAAACTGAATTATCGGTAGAGGCGCAAGGGGGAGAAGAGGACCTTGAAAAATATACCATCACCGGTAATGTGCCGTTGAGTGATACCGTGGCGCTGCGCGCCTCCACATTGATTAATAAGCGCGATGGCACGGTTTACAACACTACACTGGATCGCGATGAAGGTGGGGTAGATTCGCGGGTGGGGCGGGTACAGTTGCGCTGGGATATTCTGGACTGGCTGGATCTTACCGTGGCCGCTGCCGATACAAATCAGGAGTTCAGGCTGGGTACGTTTCAGATACGAACGGCAACCGACGATCAGTTTGAGCTAATGCAATCCTATGATTCACGGGTTGAAAAAGACACCAGTAATAATCAAAGCTCGCAAGATTATCCGTCCATGACATATCAAAATGGCAATAAATTTGATATTCGCTTTAATGCGTCTCTATGGGGGCATGAATTCAGCTGGATAAATGCCATAAGTTCGATTGTTGAGGAATCCTTAACGGATTTGGATTTCTCGCCGATTCCATTATTGTTTTTCCTCAATGGCGAAGATTATCAGCAGCTCAGTAGCGAGCTACGCATTGTCTCGCCTCTGGGGATGTTTGGCGGGAAATTAGATTACGTAGCCGGTGCTTATGTGGCGCAGAGTGATACCACCATTAAAGTCATTATTGATGCTGCCCCAGACCAAGCGGCCTTGGCATCTGGGCTGGCGGGCGGGACTGCCATTGGGGCCTTGCTCGGTCCTGTTGCGGGTGATGGTCCGGGTGAGCGACTGTTAATCGATGGTTATCAGGAGAGTATTAGCTCGGCGATTTACACCCAGGCTACTTGGCACTTTAACGACGAGATAAGCTTAACCGGCGGCGTACGTATCTCGACGGAGACCAAGGACGTAGATCAGACCCTGAAATTATTTACCGCAGGTACTGATGCAGATGGACCAGTGTTTACTCAGCTGGTTACCGCTGAGGAGTATCACTTAGTTGATAAACGGGTTGATCGTGATGTGAGCCCAAAGCTGTCGATAAACTGGCTCCCCGATGATGATCTGACTTTTTACTTAAGTGCCGCCCAGGGCTTTAAAAGCGGCGGTTACAGTGGTTCCGCGGTGCGTGCTGAAATCGCCGAAGTGGAGCCAGAATCTTCCACAACCTATGAGGCCGGTGCCAAGACTCGGCTTCTCGACGGTGCAGCAACGCTGAATATGGCAACCTTCTACACTGAGTTTGAAGATCTTCAGCTAACCATATTTGAGGGCAATGTCAGTCGTATTTCCAATGCCGCTGGAGCGATCTCCAAGGGTGCTGAATTGGAGGCGGCTTTTGTCACGCCCTGGGATGTGTCGGGTAATTTTTCCATGGCGTATCTTGACGCCACGTTTACTGATTATGCTAATGGCCCTTGTCCTGCCGGTGAAGAGACTCCTTGCGATTTAACCGGTAAACCACTGGCCTTTGCACCGCTGTGGAAGACCACATTAAGCGTGAATTATTTTCACGATTTGTGGGCCTTGCCGGTCAATCTGTTATTTGGTTTTGACTTGCTATACGAAGATGACAAATTGTTGCAGGCAGATCAGGATCCCATTGATGTTCAGGGCGAATTTGGAACATTGAATGTGCGTTTGCGATTGGCTGATGATGACGACCGCTGGTCTTTGCAAGCGTTTGTACGCAATGCCACCGATGAGTTTGCCCTGGATGGCGGCGGCGATATTCCAACCTTGTCAGGCGCGCATTTTGGCCGTGCTATTGCGCCAAGGCAATTGGATATTACATTTCGGGTCAAGTTTTAAGGCGTTTGTCGTCGCAAGGGATCTACGTTGTATTCAAAAATATTCGTGAATAATAAAGTCAGTACTTATGAGTTATTCACAAGGAGAAAACTGGGTTTGCGGAAGAGGGGTTCCTTAAACTCAGTCGTTGACGAGTTGAATGATATGGGAGCATGCGCACTTAATGCCCTATTGGGGAAGTCGGAGGATGGCGATAATCTTAGTATCCGTTGCTGATAGTGGCCGTTAAGTACGCATATTAATAATTATAATTAGGCAGGGAACGGCCTGTCGTCAAAGCTTGTGGAGAACTACTATGCTTTCTCGTATTTTAAGCGCTACGGTTTTAATTACGTGTACTAGTCTTAGTGCCTTATCTATTGCGTCAGACGAACTCTGTGATACCAGCCCAACGTCCAATTTTGAGATTCGCTATTCCTATTTGAGTGATGAAGCGGAATCGCGATTAATTGATGATTGGAGAGCTGGCGCGCAGGCGGTGGCCGAGCAGCAGTCGTACATGCTTTATATTCCCACCAAGCTTCCTGATGGCCCTGTGGCATTGGTTGTCGTTATTCCCGGTGAAACGACGATTGCACCAGGCTTGTCAGGAGATACACATTTAGAAGATGCCGCGGAAGAGCGGAAGTTCATTCTTGCCTATCCAAATAAGCGTGAGGCTTGGAATACAGACGAAGACTCTGCCGACGTTAATTATATCAAAGCCATTGTTGCGGATGTTGAGTCTAATCACTGTATTGATAAGCGCCGAATATATGGTGCCGCTTACGCCGGCGGCGAAACAATGGTAGCCCGTCTGGCCTGTGATGTCGCCGACATCTTTGCGGCAATGACATTACCTCAGTCTGATCCGGTAGGTGGCTATGGGCACTGTCTGAGCTTAGGCGGGGATGCGGGAGAGCAGGCAGCGGACTCGCCCTTTGTTCTGAGCCTTGCGACATCGACTACCCAGTACGATGAGCCTTTGAATACACAATCTCTAGACTTCATGGCGGCTAACCCACGGGCAGCGTCAATGACATCTTCTGGGCAAGTTGAGTTTGAATGGTTATCGGTTGGCAACCCCGGCAACGCGGCGGATATTTCGAGTGGCTTTGGCGCCGTTGACCACACATTTCTAATGGCTAAATATGAAGTCACCAACCAGCAATATGCGCAGTTCTTGAACGCCAAAGCGGTGACTGATCCGCTCAATTTGTACAGCGTTTCTATGGGCGCTGGGGCAGGGGGAATAACGCGTTCAGGCGTACCCGGTAGTTATAGCTATAGCGCCATGCCTGGTCGCGAACTAAAGCCGGTCAATTGGGTTTCGTACTACGACGTTCTTCGGTTTACGAATTGGATGCATAATGACCAAGGCGAAGGCGATACTGAAACTGGCGCCTATACCTTAGAGGGCGGAATGGCCGTTCCATTTAATGCTGAAACCGTTCAGCGTAATGCCGATGCACGTGTCTTTTTGCCGACAGAAGACGAGTGGTATAAATCTGCATACCACAATGCGACCGGCTTCAAAGAAACCGACTATTTTCTATACCCATTTCGCAGCGATGAAGTAACAAGTTGCGTTCCGCCACCTGGTGGTGAGAATCACGCCAATTGCGCTCGCGCGGTAACCGACGTTGTAGACAAAGGTAGCTACCCTGAATCAATTGGCCCCTACGGCACGCTTGATCAAGGGGGTAACGTTTGGGAGTGGAATGTTGGGCTTGTCGCAGGCGTTCTTCCTGTCATGCGGGGCGGCGGCTACTATATCGGGCCGGGCTCGCTTGAGTCTTCATGGCGTGACCAGTGGGCTGCATCAGGTGAGTTTAGCTTTGCGGGCTTTCGGGTTGCCGCGCCCACACCAACGTCGAAACCAGTCCCGAAAACCAGTTCTGGTGGCGGACCAATTTCACCGCTGTCCTTGCTGATGCTATTAATGCTTCTGGTATTTAGTCGCCGGTTTGCTTGAACGCTGTAGTGGCTGTGAGCGATGTAAATATTTTTCTCATCAACCTCATTAATGATGTCTAGCGGCCAGAGCAGCGGCCCGCGTTAGCGCTGCTGCCTTTGTTTGTTATACCTTATTCTTACTGCGGAAATGCGCACTGCACAATATTCCAATGAGCACGCCTGCTAAAGTGATTTCCATATTTTATCTCGCAGGCTCCATATGGCGTAACGGCTAAGATCAGCCGCCCGCCGGGAGCTGAACCGAACTTTCAAAGTAACAAATTTAACCATCACCGGGTGGGTCGGCTGGAGCGCCTTGTTGGGCGTCCTGCAGCCACCAAATGAATATTGCTGCAAACAAAAAATCTGGACTGGTCATGATGACGCTGCGTGCTGGCAGATCGTCATAGGCGGCCAGACCAGCTACGGATGCGGATAACTTGCCTGTAGTTGACACCACCATGGGCCGATCAATGACTGCTTGCATTGACAGCCAGGCATAGGCAAACCCGAAGAGCGGGACCGCGTCGCCGGCCATAGCGCGGTAAATGAGTGGTGCATCCCGGGGTAGGCCCATCAGCCGAGCGAGAGTTGTAGTGGGCATTGCGAGACAGAAGGCCGCTAGGAAGTTGAATGCAGCGGTTAGCTGCCAGTGACCGCCCCAGGTCTCTTTATCACTTTCGCCTTCTTATCAAAGAGGGGCACTCAGCATTAAATGTGCGTTTGTGATTGGCTGATGATGACGACCGCTGGTTTTTACAAGCGTTTGTACGCAATGCCACCGATGAGTTTGCCCTGGATGGCGGCGGCGATATTCCAACCTTGTCAGGCGCGCATTTTGGCCGTGCTATTGCGCCAAGGCAATTGGATATTTCACTCCGCTTTAAATTCTAGACTCGGATTTTGGCAAACAATCATCATTGGGCTGCTTATTAAGCTATTTGTAGCCCAAATTTTGCAAACTACTTTGAAACGCAAAATTTTTAGTGAATCCTAGGCTTGGGGTGAATATGGTTTGTCGTCAATAGATTCCAATAAATGTGGCATTGTAATAGTCTGTCAATCTGGACAAATGTGCTGGCGTTACGTATAACTACGTATTAAGACTAAAAATAATAGAAATACGTAAAGAGAGAGCTATGAAACTACGCATAATTACCTTGTCGCTATTGTTCCTCACCCCAGTACCTGCCATTTCACAAGATAATAGCAGCGCTGTTAGGCGAACAGGTACGCTAGAAGAAGTGGTAGTCACGGCCCGAAAACGCGAAGAAAATATCCAAGAAACGCCACTGGCAATAACCGCCCTTAGTGGCCAAGATCTTAAAGATGCTGGTATTGAAAACGTCAACGACCTTTCTAAGAGTGTCCCAAGCCTGCAGATCAACAAGGGCCAATCCAATCAGATATATATTCGCGGTATTGGCGAGCGTACCGGCTTTGTGCGTGTAGACCCCACAGTTGGCGTTTACATGGACGGCTTATTCCTGCCCAGAGCCGACGGTCAGCTGCTGGATACGCTGGATGTGTCGAGTCTGCAGGTACTACGGGGACCACAAGGCACGCTATTCGGTAAAAACACCACCGGCGGCGCATTGGTACTCACGCTCGAGAAACCCGGTGAAGAGTTTGAAGGCTATATTGAAACCGGTTTAGGTAACTATGCAACTCGCAAAATTCGAGGTGCCGTTAATTTACCCATCAGTGATACATTTTTTGCCAGAATCTCAGGCAATGTCGCCAAAAATGACGGATATTTAAAAGACTCTGGAGCAGGGAGTGATTCGAATTCAAGCGATGGGAAATCCATACTACTGCAAACTCGGTGGGACGCCTCAGACGCTTTTACCATGGAAAACTTGTTGTTTTACGGTGCCAGTGACGAAATCATGACGAACACCAACTGTAATATCGTCAATGATGACGCGCTGTTTGTGGATGGACTGGCTTTGCTCTGGGCCGGAGACACCGACGCATCCCAAGGTACCGCTTACCGCGAAAACTGTGAGTCCAATAGCCGTGAGAGGCAGGGTGACCTCACCGCCAACAAGGGCGAAAACCCGCGACTTAACAAGAAGTTTGACTCAATACTGTTTGGTGCCACCGGCATGTGGAGCATTAGTGAAGACATTACCACTAAAGCGGTACTGGGGCTGCGTTCCGCAACTGAAGGCCCGATCATGAGCGCCGACAATGACGGCGGTCCAGAAGACTATAACGAAGCTTTTAATATCGGCGACAGTGATCGAAAGTCTGCGAGCCTGGAGTTACAACTCAACGGCACCGCATTTGAAAGTCGGCTGAATTACACTACCGGCTTTTTCTTCGCCGCCGAAGCTAACGATGAAATCTTCGGTCTGCTAACTAACTTTGTTGGGCTGGATGCCACCTCCGCAGCACAACTTGGGGCAGGCCAGGACCCCACTAGGCCCGCTTCACCACTAGGAACGGTACCTGTGGTTGCTGCTATCACGGGCAGTCCCTTGCTTAAAAATGAATTTACGTTGAAAAATCAATCTTTGGCTGCGTTTTTTCAAGCCTCTTATGACTTCACAGAGGCTTTTCAGGGCACATTCGGTGTGCGTTGGACAGAGGAGACACGAGTATCTGAACTGAAAACCGTGGGTACTGATCTGATTGACGTTCAAAATCGACTGCTGGGCACTGGACGGTTTGCGCCACTGGCAGGTCAAGCAGGTTTTTATACGTTTAATGGTGCCTGGCTGGAAGATCCGGTGAGAATAGCCTCCAACCTGTATCCGGATGCTGATGGTGATGGTATTCCCGACTTCATATACGATGAAGCCAACCCTACTTACACTGAGGCGGAGGAAGTGTTCCGCCAGGTCACGCCGATGGTATCGCTAAGCTATAGTTTCGATGACTATGTGCTGAAAGATACCTTTATTGATGTTGCCACTACTTACCTTACTTGGAGCAGTGGCTTTAAGTCCGGATTTTCTGAACCTAGAGGAGTCGATGGCCTCGCCAGAATCGAACCGGAAGAAGTTGAAAACTTGGAGTTGGGCCTCAAAACTGACCTGTTTGATAGCTCAATGCGTTTCAATGTGGCGGCCTACCGAACTGATTACAAAAACATTCAGCTAATCACCGTTTCTTCCGATACCTCTGGGAACCTTATTGTGGTGTTCACCAACGCGGGTCAAGCCGTTATTGAAGGCGCTGAGATGGAGCTGAGCTGGCTACCTCTACCCGGCACCATGATCACCTTGAATTACAGCAACAATAATTACTATTATGAAGAGTTCACTGATACCAATCTTAAAGAGCTATCTTTGCGCCAAAACCGAGTCGAAGTTGACCGTTCTGGCGAACCGTTCCCTGCAACACCGGGTGAAAGCGCTTCTTTGGGTCTTATGGTCAGCTTTCCTAGCGACTTCGGCGTCATCACTCCGCGTTTGGACATCAGCTACAAAGGCCCCGTGTTTTTTGGCTTAGATGCTTCGTCTGCCGAGCAATACGCTATGGGCAATACTCTGGCCGGTGCCGAGGAATACGTGTTAGCCGATTTTAGACTCAGCTGGTTAAACGAGGAGGGCAGCACTCGACTGACCGCCTACGTCAAAAACATCACGGATGAACGCTTCATTTCCGGTACTGTTGCAGTGGCTGATTCACTGGGCACATTCAATCAGTCCTATGGTGATCCTAGGCTCTATGGCTTAGATATCAGCTATAGCTTTTAAGATGAGTTAATACTTAAGTAACGTTACCTTGAAATACCGCGAAGGGCCTAAACCAGTATTTGGTTTAGGCCCTTTTTGGTTTCAGCGGCACTTATGTGTAAAAGGCCAAAACACAGCTCAATTCGCTTGTGGATTTAACTGACGAATCTGCATATTGGCTTTCGGCTTGAACAAACTAAGTTAAGTAAACTGGCCAGCTTGAAATTTTGATTTTGTGTCTTGGGCTGCCAGTCGTGAATATGGGGACAGTTTACTTAATTGCCTCTACGTTGGCTTGAGCGTAAGAAGCCGGTAAATGCTTGCTAGGGGCAGTCTGCGTTATCGAAACTCACTAGTATTCAGGCATATCGGCCTCGAAACCCATTATACTAGGGCTCTATTTTTTATCTGGCCAAGCTTTTGAGCAACGCTTATAAATCCGATCTATTACTGGTGCTGGTGACCTTGTTGGCCGCAATCAGTTGGATGTTTTCGAAAGAGGCGGTACTACAGATGCCGCCTCTACTGTTTATGTCAGTCCGTTTTTTCCTGGCAGGCTTGCTACTCGCCTGCATCTGTTATAAAGCGCTTAGTAAGCTTGCCTTTGCTAGCTGGCTTCAGAGCGCCTCTGTAGGCTTGGTGTTTGGTGTTGCGATGTGCTTTTGGGTCACTGGCCTTGCTAAATCAAGTCATGTAGGGGAGGCGGCTTTTCTGGCCAGTCTTGGTGTTGTGATGGTCCCCATCATGGCTCGAGTTCTATTTCGCGAGGCCATTCCTCGCAGCACCTGGTTGGCATTGCCCGTAGCAGTAATGGGGCTTGGTTTTTTGTCTCTCGGCGCATCAGTGGGCCGTGCATTAAGCTTTGAAACTTCGCATATCCTGCTACTGACATCCGCTACCTTTTTCGCTCTGTACTTCAATTTGAATGCGCGAGTCATCAATATTTCATCGTCAATGCTGAAAAATGGCGAGAGTATTAAAACTGCCAAGGTTCCGGTACTTGCCTTAACGACGATAGTGCTTGGTACTACCGGCATCATTACTGGCTTAGCATCTGCGCTAATTGAGCCCTGGCAGCCAACATTCGCCAACCTCCAGCTCGAGCTTGTTGGGTGGGTTCTGCTCTCAGCAACTATTGGTACGGCCCTGCGCTTTTTACTTCAGACCTACGCACAAAGTCTGACATCAAACAGCCACGGCGTTGTTGTTATGGTGTTGGAGCCGCTGTGGACGACGCTGATTGCAATGGCTTGGTTTAGTGAAACGATGAACACAAGCCAAGTTATAGGCTGCTTTTTGATTTTACTTTCCTTGATCGTCAATCGTTTCAAGGCGATTATTCAGGTTTTTCGCCTAAGATAGTGATGGGCCAAAACAGAGCGATACAGTGATTATGAACACTGGATAACTTACACCAATACTTGCCGTGTGTTGGCGATGAAGTGATGGACCTGGTGTTCAATTTTTGAGTCAATCATGACTTCTGGGCGACGACCGTTTGGGCAGGGCATTTTGGCTGTTGTGCCAAATAATCGGCAGATCAACGGGCGCTCGCCGTACACAGTGCAACCTTTAGGCCCCAAGTGTACGCAATTGAAATCGTTCAATGCTGCGTCATGTTCGGCGTCAGTTTTCACCGGTAGGCGCGACATTTCCTCTGACGAGGTCGTTACTGGGCCGCAGCAATCGTGGCAACCCTTTACACATTCGAACGCTGGAATCTGCTCGCGTAGTCGAGCGATGATATCTCGATTATTGTAAATTTGATCCATTCTTTGTGCAGCCCATTGTCGTTTTTATATGCTTGCCCTAGCTTATCAGTTTTTCTTTGTTTACAACGACATGCCTTATAGTATCAATAAAATACTTATTTCAGTCTTGGTGTAAGCCAGAGCCCCTAACTAAAATTTAGAATAAAAAAAGGGGTTCTCAATACGAGAACCCCTTTCAAAACCTAAGCCAAACACTAGAAGATTAGCTGGGTGTACATTTTCTAGTGTTAGACACCGGCGGGTCTAAAAGGGCAGCGAACTGCCGCTGCCACCATCTGCACAGTCGGCATTTTCATAGCGATTATCTATGACGGTATTTATCCACGAATCAACTATGGCTACCGCTTCGCTGTGTTTTACGCTGCGGGAAATAGGTGGCATCTGCACCGAAGGACTTACGGAGTGCAATCGGTAGGAGATGATCGATCCTTCTGAACCGGCTTCGCCGCCAGCGAGTCCCGGCTGTATGTCGTAATCCCGACCGCCGCCAGAACTGCCCGCTGTAATGGGTTCTTTGCAAACGCCATAGCTGAGGTTGACCTTGCGGAATACGTCAAAATACAAGCCAGTACTTTGTGCTAGACCTTTGCGGTTGTGGCAGTGGGCGCAGTTGGTTTCCAGCCAGCCGCGAGCGCGGTATTCGAGATTGGCATCGCTGCTTTCAGCAACTCGTTC
>JBLHPB010000093.1:0-11649 GCA_047624025.1 Zhongshania sp. | reverse complement strand
CGTCCGCGCGAGGCCCCAGAAGAGAAATTCACGTTGGGGGCCATATTAAGGAGTTGTTCAATATTGTTGGCACCACGTGCCTCAATGCTTGCCATGTCAAACACACTGACGCTGGTGGCCAAATCGAGCAAACTGCTATCACGGAATTGACTGGTGACAGTCATTTCTTCTAAGTGAGTTTGATCCGGGGGAGCAGCATTTGCTGAGGTGGCTGTTAGGAAACAGGCTAGATTGATCGCGCAAGCAAGGGCATTGACGGTATATGGAAGCTTCATGGTTCTCTCTCGTAAAAATTGAAAGAGATCCGGGCTGCGATGGGAGAAGGAGCGTGCACCTATTCCTACGCCGGCATTATCCGGATCAGGTTCAAGGGTTCGCTCATTGCATTGCAATTGCGTCTCAGGCCGTGGCCGCCCCTTAGGTTTTGCGGCTGCGACTATAGCAGGAATATACATCTTCATATATCAAAATAGCAGGACAGGGGATTACCCTTGTTCAGCTTGGATTCGTCATTTACCAAAATGCGGTGCATTATATGGCGAGTATTGGAGTTTATGTTTAGCTTTGCTTCCTCGAAGCAGTCACTATTTATAGTGATCTTCAACGTTGCTCTCATTATCTTTGTTCCTGAGAACTTGCCATGAATCTAGAAAAGTCAAAAAAGCGAATTGCCAAAAGAGTGAAAATGGGTTTTCAGGGCTATCCGCAAATAAGCATTAGCTATGTGGGCGCTAGTACGAGTCGAGCAGAGGAGGTTCTGGTCAAACTGATGATGGAGGAAGGCGCAGAGCCCATGACAGAGAGCTTTAAAAGCAAGCTGGATGTCCGTGAGGATGAGGTCATACAGTCAGCCCTGGTAAAAATGATCGAACGCTCAGAAGCTAAGACCGTTAATGTATTTGAAAATATTGAGCTAAAATCCAGCTAGTGGTCATTTGTTATGGATAAATTCGATGGGTCATTCACGTAAGAATAGGTATCGCGAGTTCCGGCGTCGTACAAAACCGGGCGCAGTTCCCGGAACCATCATTAAAGACCCAAATGCACATCCTTCGTCGTTACGATTAATGGCGTATGACCAAAACCAATGTAAAGATTTTTTAGACCCGAGTGTTAGCGATGTGCGTAAGCACGTGGCTGCGGCAGGTAAGGCTTGGTTGCATGTCACTGGTTTAGCCGACCTCAATACCATCCTCGAGTTAGGCAGTATTTTCGATCTTCATAACCTAGCACTTGAAGACGTTGTTAATGTTCATCAACGGCCTAAGGTGGAGGATTACGACGGGCATTATTTTGCCATCAGCCGTTATGCCACCGCTGAGCTTGATGCGATTCATCAGCTTGCTATCTTTGTTGGGCCCAATTACGTATTGAGTTTCCAGGAAACGCCTGACAATGTTGTCCAAGAAATAATTGACCGGCTTCTTGAAGGCAAGGGTAAAATTCGAACTTCGGGAAGTGATTATCTAGCGTATACACTTCTCGATGCCTGCGTTGACAGTTTTTTCCCCGCGTTGGAAAAGCTGGGTGACGACATGGAGGACTTGGAAGATCGCATTGTTAGTAAGCCTGATCCTGCTCAAGTGACTGAAATACAGGCGCTCAAACATCGATTGTCGTATTTTCGCCGATCGGTGTGGCCAATGCGAGATGCTCTATCTCAGCTGACTCGAAACCTTGGCGGCAGAATTGAGGTGGATACCATCCCCTACATCCGCGATTGCATTGATCATAGCGTCCAATTGCTCGATATTATTGAGAACTATCGAGAAGTAGCTTCAGCCATGTTGGAGCTGTATCTGGCCAACCTGAATCAACGGCTTAACGATATCATGCGAATTTTGACGCTGATTGCGACGGTGTTTCTGCCGCTTAGTTTTATTGCCAGTTTGTATGGCATGAACTTTGATCGAAGTGCGTCTGCGTGGAATATGCCTGAGTTGAGTTGGCGCTTCGGCTATGTGTATGTGCTATTGCTAATGACCGCGACGGCCAGCGGTTTACTGTATTTTTTCCGATCGAGGGGTTGGTTAAAGCGCCGTAGCTGAAATGAATAAGTATTTACTTTTTGAAAAGCGATTGTGGGAGTAAATATTGATTTTAATGCCGCGGTATTTTCCTTTATTTTCAGCACAAAATAAGAATTATTTCAGGGATGCCATCATGCCATATTTGCCATTGGAGCTGCATCGTTTGAGGGCCGCGCTGTTCACTATTATTTTCGTTTGTGTTGCGCTGGGTGGCTGCTCCAGTGCCCGGGAAGAGGGCGTGGTCAGCGGTTATGTTGAAGCTGAATATGTGTACATTAGTACGCTAGAGTCGGGATGGATCAAGCAAAGCAAGGTGACTGAGGGTGACCGTGTTGAAGTGGGTCAGACCTTATTTATTCTTGATACTGAGCGCCAGCAATTTGAGCGGGATGAAGCGCTGCAACAGTTAGCTCAAGCCGAAGCGCAACTCAGTGATATGACCCATGGCGCACGGCCGGAGGAACTTCAACAATTACAGGCGCAGCGGATGGAGGCAGCCGCGGCGCTGACCTTGGCAAAAATTGAGCTGAAGCGAATTAGTAGCTTAAACGCCAAAGGGGCTGCATCCCAGTCTAGTTTTGATACCGCACAAGCTCAGGCAGTTGCTGCCAAGGCAAGGTTGCAGCGCATCGACGCGGAAATAACAGTGGCGGAATTAGGTGCGCGAAAAGATCAGATTATTGCCGCTGATAGTGGCGTCAGCGCAGTCAAATCACGTCTGGCGCGAGCCCAGTGGCGGTTGGATCAACGCCGGGTGAATGCGACGCGTGCAGGTAGAGTAGAAAGTCTATATTTTCACCAAGGTGAGCAATTGGCGGCGGGCCGACCGGCATTGGCAATACTCCCTGATGATGGTTTGAAAGTGAGGTTTTTTGTACCACAGGCGGGTATCAATGCCTTTGCCGTGGGGGATGTTATTGAGCTTACGCAGGATGGTTTGACTGCACCCTTGTCCGCCACCGTGAGCTATATTGCTGAACAGGTAGAATTCACTCCGCCGGTTATTTACAGCGTTGGCAGTCGGGAGAAGCTGGTGTTTATGCTGGAGGCCAAATTACCCTCGGGTAGTGGTTTGCACCCCGGCCAGCCAGTGGATGTGACTCTGCCATGAGCGAGCTGGCAATTAATGTTCGCGGCCTAAGCAAAAGGTTTTCTGACAAGCTGGCGGTAGATAATGTTGATATTCAAATGCCCGCCGGCCAAGTTTGGGGGTTTCTTGGTCCTAATGGCTCCGGTAAAACCACCACCATCAGGATGCTCTGTGGGCTGTTAAAAGCCAGTGCCGGTGAGGGCGAGTGCCTTGGTTTTGATTTACTTCGTGAAGCTGAAAAAATTCGGCGCTTAACCGGTTATATGACTCAAAAGTTTTCCTTTTGGGCCGAGCTGAGCGTGCGTGAAAATCTCGATTTTGTCGCCCGCATCTACCAGTTACCCAAGCGCAAGCAGTGTGTTGACGAGACCTTGGCATTACTGGGTCTCAGTCATCGTCAAAATCAGTTGGTGGGGGAGCTGTCTGGTGGTTGGAAGCAACGAATGGCGTTGGCGGCCGTGACCATGCATCGCCCTAAGCTATTGCTGCTGGATGAACCCACCGCTGGCGTTGATCCCCAGGCGCGGCGAGACTTTTGGGATCAAATTCATCGCTTATCGAATGAGGGGATGACGGTCTTGGTGTCTACTCATTACATGGATGAAGCAGAACGCTGCGACCAAATCGTTTATTTGGCCCACGGCGCTTTAATCACACAAGGCACTGTCAGTGACATTATTGACCAATCAGGTTTGTTCAGTTTCCGGGCCGAGGGCAAGGGTATTCGGGCTTTAGAGCCCTTGTTGGCTGCTCAGCCCGGTGTTGAACATGCCGCCTATTACGGCGCCGCCCTGCATATTAGCGGACACGATCAGCAGGCTTTACAGCGTGCACTGGCGGTAGCATCAAGCACTGCGGAATTGAATGGCTATGTCTGGCAGGAGATTAAACCGAGTCTTGAAGATGTATTTATTGCCTTGATGGAAGGCGCCGGGACCGACAAGAGGTCGCACGGATGAGCTGGCTGGCAGGAGTTTTACCGCGCTGGAGCTTGGCGCGGATCAATGCGGTATTCATTAAAGAGTTGATACAAATGCGCCGCGATCGACTGACCTTTGCGGTGATGTTGGCTATTCCTATTTTGGAACTGGTTTTGTTCGGGTTTGCGATTAATACCGACCCCAAGCATCTACCAACCGCTGTGCACGCAGAGGAATACACGCCCTTTGTACGCAGTATACTCAGCGGCCTAGAGAACTCGGAATACTTTGATGTCACTATGAGCGCGCCGGATTCTCGAGACGGAGATCAATTGCTCGCCAGTGGCGAGGCCGTATTTATTATTGAATTCCCCTTGGGTTTCTCTGAAAAACTGGTTAGGGGTGAGCGCCCCCAATTACTGATCTCTGCCGATGCCACCGATCCGGTGGCGGCGTCCAATGCCCTGGCCAGATTAAACACCATTGTAAATAGCGCGCTGCGTCATGATTTACGCGGTCACTTGAGCTATTTACAAGCTGGCAGCAATCCGATTGATCTGGTCGTACATCCTCGTTACAACCCCGAGGGTATCACTCAATACAATATTGTACCGGGCCTGCTTGGCGTTATTCTTACTATGACACTGGTGATGATTACCGGCATGGCCATGACTCGCGAGACCGAGCGGGGCACTATGGAAAATTTACTGGCCATGCCAGGCTCACCTTTTGAGGTGATGTTGGGTAAAATCCTGCCTTATGTAGGTGTAGGTTCTGTGCAAACACTGATTATATTGGTGGCGGCGCATTGGCTGTTTGCGGTGCCATTTATAGGCAGTATCTCGCTGTTGGTATTGAGTGTGGCGGTATTTATTGTAGCCAATTTGGCGCTGGGATTTACGTTTTCCACCATTGCGCAATCGCAGATCCAATCCATGCAATTGACCATGTTTTTCTTTCTGCCATCCATATTGCTATCGGGCTTTATGTTTCCGTTTCGCGGCATGCCAGTTTGGGCTCAAGCGATTGGCGAGGTATTGCCACTGACGCATTTTTTACGGGTGGTGCGTGGCATTATGCTGAAAGGGGCGGGATTTAAGGATTTGCGTTACGACTTGGCGGTAATTCTGGCCTTTACCCTGGTGGTGATGTGCGTGGCACTTATCCGTTATAAGCGCACTTTAGATTAGTATCTAACAGTCCTTTTTTGAAATTTTTGGCTGTGCAAAATCAGCCCAAAACGAGTATCGACACTGGCTAATTGAGACGTGTAGAGTAGTTTTTATCCGATTAATTGGTGTTTATTTATAAGGAGCGAACAATGAGCGACGCCCTGACAGTCTTGAAAAAAGCGGCCCCTGTTATGCCAGTGGCGCATTTTCAATCTATGGATCACGCCAGAGCCTGTGCCGAACTGTTTGCCGAAGCCGGGGTGCCTGCAGTTGAAATTACGCTGCGGCATAGCGACGCCTGGCTGATGGTTAAGCTCTTTAAAGATGCTATGCCTAAAGCGCGTATTGGGGTGGGCACAGTCCTTAATCGTCGGCAAATGTTACGTGCAGCCGACGAGGCTGATTTTGTGATTAGCCCGGGGTTTTCCCCAGAACTGTCAACACTGGCCAGAAAAACCCTGACTACTTATATTCCCGGTATTGCCAGTGCCACCGATATTATGGCGGCCATGGCCGACGAACATCGGGTATTTAAATGTTTTCCTGCTGCTGCTATTGGTGGTGTCGAGCTATTAAAAGCATTGTCTGCGCCGTTTCCCGATGCAATTTTCTGCCCCACGGGCGGGATTTCACAAGCTAACTACCAAGACTATCTTGCTCTACCTTGCGTCAGCTGTGTGGGTGGCAGCTGGGTTGTTCCTAGTGAAGAGGCCTTGAAGCAAGACCGGCAAGGGTATTTAGAAATGTTGAAAGCTTTGTACGGCTGATTTAGGTCTGAACAATATTGTTCAATCGCTTTCAGAAAGGGCACGTTGCTTTAAGTTGGTGGCGAGTTCTTCGCCAAGATAGCGCTCAATAATATGGTGGACACCATAGAGTAGGGGGGTGAGGATAACGGCCATGGCAAATTTGTAAATATAGTTGACCACGCCAATGGCTAGTACCAGTGTCAGACTCCAGTCTGCGCCAATATAAAAGGCGATAAACAACACCACAAAGCTGTCTATAAACTGGCTGACTAGGGTGGAACCTGTGGCCCGCAACCAAATCCAGCGCTCGCCGGTGACTTTCTTGACTTGATGAAACACCTTTACATCAATAATTTGACCGACTAAAAATGCGACCAGTGAGCCGACAATAATCCATTGACCCTGACCAAATATGACGCGAAAGGCTTCATTGTAATCACCGACGCCGGCGCGCAAGGTCGCTTGTTCTTCTGTTGAAAGATTAGGGCTGATATGGGATTGGGGCCAGAAGTCTGCTGGCGCCAGCTTGATACTGAAGGCAATCATCACAAAGGCGTACAGAATGAGTCCCGCGGTAAGGTAGGACAGTAATTTAACGCCGCGTGTACCGTAATACTCATTGATCAGGTCGGTGAGTATGAACACAAATGGCCAGAGCAATACGCCGGTAGTGAGGTTGAAGCTGAGATTGTCTATACCAAACAAACTCAGCGCCAAAGGCTCGATATTAAGTGAATTTTCCAGCGAAAAAATTTTAACGCCAATGAGCTCGGCCAGAATGGCGTTGGCGACAAAAAATCCACCCAGTAAAATAAATAACCGAGTGGCTTTGTTATTAAGGGTATTTTCATTCATGGTCATATATTAAAGCTGCGGCTGCATTGATGGAATACCTTCTTATAGCTTGATTGTGAGGAATTGGATTTCACTGTTTCACAATGAGCGGCAATATTGCTGCTGTCGGCGAGGTTGGTCATACTGCTGGTCTTAATTTTACTCTGGCCGCTGAACAGTCAAAGCTTTTCCAGATTCGCCATTCCTATGGAGCCCTTATGACAAAGACAGATTACGCGCCCCTTATTTTAATCAGTGGTGCATCCCAAGGTATTGGGGCTGCCATTGCCGAGGCATTTTCCAATGCTGGTTTTCCAGTTCGGCTGGCATTACTGGCACGTTCGCTGAGTGCTTTGCAACAGGTGCAGGCCCACTGTAACGGAGCCCAAGAAGTTAAGGTCTACTCTGTAGATGTCAGTGATGCCGAGCAGTTGGCTAAATTTTCGACCCAATTGCACAGCGACATGGGCGATGTGGATGTACTGATTAATAATGCCGGCAGCTGGTTGGGCAAATCTATTGTCGAGATGGATGTGGCCGACTTTGATCAAATCATTGCGGTAAATTTACGCAGCTGCTTTTTACTCAGCAAGCTTGTCTTGCCTGCGATGTTGCGTCGTCGCAGTGGTGATATCTTTAATATGTCCTCTACGGCGGGATTAGAGGGCTATGCGGATGTGAGCGCCTACTGCGCGGCAAAACACGGTGTAGCGGGATTTACCAAGGCCTTGCGAGAAGAGGTGCGGGGCGCAGGTATTAGGGTCAGCTGTGTGTATCCGGGTCCAACTTATTCGCCCTCATGGCAAGGCAGCGGGGTTGATCGTGAGTCCTTGATGCCCGCTGAAGATGTGGCTCGAGCTTTTCTTGAAATCTATCGAATGAGCCGCAATGTAGTGGTAGAGGACATTGTATTACGTCCACAGAGCGGGCACATTGTCAGCAGCTGAAGCTTTGAAAAAGCACGGCCTCATTCCGCTCTAGAGCTGGATAAGTTAGCTCAGCAACTGGATAAACTAGTTCAGGGAATACCGGCAGTGATGTCGGGCTGTTATATTCGAAACGTCGATAGTTACCCATTTTTCCTCCAACATAAATTCGGAGTCAGTTCATGTTATCACTTACAAACTCAGCACTTTTACGCAATCAGGCGTATTGCAATGGCCGCTGGCTGAATGCTGAGTCTGGGGAATCCATTGAAGTTCGCAATCCTGCGACGGGCGAATTAGTGGGGAGCGTTCCCATGCTGGGTACTGAAGAAACTCGCGCCACCATCGCGGCGTCGGATATTGCCCTTAAATCCTGGCGTGGCTTAACCGCCAAGGTACGATGTGCATATTTGCGCCGCTGGTATGATCTCATTATTGAAAATGCCAATGATATCGCTCAAATACTCACTGCCGAGCAGGGCAAACCGCTCGCTGAGGCGCTGGGTGAAGTGCAATATGCCGCTTCATTTATTGAGTGGTTTTCGGAAGAGGGTAAGCGCGCTTACGGCGACGTAATCCCCAGTCCGGCTGCAGATAAAAAATTGATTGTGGTGAAAGAGCCTATCGGTGTTTGCGCAGCTATTACACCGTGGAACTTCCCCGCCGCCATGATTACTCGCAAGGTTGCGCCGGCCTTGGCTGCAGGCTGCACCATGATTGTACGCCCGGCTGACGCCACGCCCTTAACCGCTTTGGCGCTTGCGGTGCTGGCTGAAGAGGCCGGTATTCCGGCAGGGGTATTGAATGTCATTACCGGTAAGTCACGGGTGATTGGTGCCGAACTGACCAGTAATACTACCGTACGTAAATTATCATTTACCGGTTCCACCGAAGTGGGGCGGGTGTTGATGGCCCAATGTGCGCCTACGATTAAAAAATTGTCTCTGGAATTGGGTGGCAATGCGCCATTTATTGTTTTTGATGATGCCGATCTGGACGCGGCGGTAGAAGGTGCCATCGCCTCTAAATTTCGCAATGCAGGTCAAACCTGTGTGTGTACAAATCGCCTCTATGTTCACGATAATATCTATGATGCCTTTGCCGAAAAACTGGTGGCGGCTGTGAGCAAATTGAAAGTTGGCAATGGCGCTGATAAGGGCGTAACTCAGGGGCCAATGATCGATGTTGCGGCAGTGCTCAAGATTGAGCAGCATATTGATAATGCCGTTAAGCTCGGGGCTAGGGTTGTCTGCGGGGGTAAACGCAATGCTCTAGGAGAGAACTTTTTTGAGCCTACGGTACTTGTCGATGTAAACCAGAATATGATGATTGTGCACGAAGAAACCTTCGGTCCGGTAGCACCACTGATTCGTTTTAACAGCGATGAAGAAGTTATACGGATGGCCAATGACACTGAATTCGGCTTGGCTAGCTATTTTTACAGCCGAGATATTGGTCGAGTTTGGCGCGTGGCTGGTGAGCTGGAATACGGTATGGTTGGCATCAATACCGGTCTGATTTCCAATGAAGTGGCGCCCTTTGGTGGTGTGAAACAATCAGGCTTTGGTCGCGAAGGTTCACGCTATGGTATGGAAGAGTATATGGTTATTAAATACCTTTGTATGGGTGGTTTAGATAGCTGAGCCTGGGATTTTATTTGATGAGTTCTATGAGCGTGTAATTCAACGGTAGTCGCCTTATAGGCTAGCTTATTTTTATTTTAGCGACTAACGTTGATGGCATCTTAATAGCTGGAGTATGTCATGACCCTTCATATCTATAATGTTACCTGTAATGCGCCTTGATAAATTTGTTTGTAAAAGTACCGAGCTATCAAAACAACAAGCTATCCAAAAGATTAATCTTGGCGAGCTTAGCGTTAATGATGTGATTACCTTAGATGAAACTACTCAGGTTCATGAAAACAATACCATCATGTTAAATGGCCTTAGGCTGAAGCCTCGAGATTTTCGCTATATTGTCATGCATAAGCCAGCCGCTACAATTTGCTCAAATATTGATGAAGCTTATCCATCGATTTTTAATTATCTAGACGTTGAAAATATCTCAGAGCTGCACATTGCCGGACGTTTAGACGCTGATACAACGGGTTTAGTATTGATAACGGATGACGGACGTTGGTCATTCAATATTACCAGGCCAGCTAAGCAATGCGGTAAAGTTTATCGGGTGAAATTATCCAATGATCTAGCCGATGATGTAGCGTCTAAGTTTAAAAAAGGCTTGAATTTGCAGGGTGAGCAACAGTTAACATTGCCGGCAACTTTGGAAGTGATTAGCGCGCGAGAGGTGCTTTTGACTATTATGGAAGGCAGGTTCCATCAGGTGAAGCGTATGTTTGCCGCCGTTAGCAATCGTGTTGTTTCACTGCATCGAGAACAAATCGGAGATATCTGTCTTGATGTGGGGGTCGGGCAATGGCGTTATTTAAGCATTAATGAAGTACAGTCGTTCAGAGAATAATTCAAACTCTTGTATTCAGCTATATCAAAAACTTCAGGCAGAGGCTTGGGGTCGCAGCGATGTTTATTAAGCACGCAGTCTAAGAGATTATTCAATTTATAATCTACTTCTGCCGATGGCATCTTATTTATTAAATTTTCAGGAATATATTATGGCTTTTCGATATGAAATGACTGCCGCAGGGGCTGACCAAGTGCAGCGTGTTGAAGTAGAAGATCGGGCGGTTTCTGATAGGCAGGTAAAGGTTCGTATTCACGCCTCAAGCATGAACTTTCATGATTATATTACGCTGTCAGGGCTTATTCCTAGGGTCAGTTACCCAACGGTACCTCTGTCAGATGGCTGTGGTGAAATTGTTTGCTGTGGTAAATCCGTGAGTACATTCGCTGTCGGCGATCGCGTCATGCCCCTGTTTTATCCTCATTGGCAGCAAGGTCGTCCCGATCCAGATGTGAAGCGAGATATTCTGGGCGAAAGTATGGATGGTTGCTTGCAAGAATTTCTTTATATCGATGCTGATTCAGTAGTAAAAGCGCCAGAAAATTTAAGTGATGCAGAAGCGGCAACATTGGGTTGTGCGGGCTTAACTGCCTGGTATTCACTGATGGAGGAAAACACCTTGCAAGCTAAGCACACTGTACTTTTGCAGGGAACCGGTGGTGTTTCACTGGCTGCCCTGCAAATAGCTAAGGCAGTCGGAGCAAGGGTTGTAATCACATCATCCAGTGATCATAAATTAGAAAAAGCGAAAGCAATGGGCGCGGATTATCTGATTAATTATAAAACACATCCCAACTGGGAAGAAAAAGTTAATGAGCTAACTGGTGGCGTTAATATCGCTCTTGATACTGGCGGTCAAAACACCTTGGGCCGAGCCGTTAAATGCACGAAAGACGACGGTTTTATCGCGGTTATTGGTGTTTTGAGTGGCTTTGGTAGTGCCAGTGTCTCGATTATTGATGTTATGCAAAAAAATATCACTATCAAAGGCGTCACTGTAGGCTGTAAAGAGTCTTACGATCGTCTTTGTCGATTTGTTGAAACGCATGATATTCGACCCGTCATTAGCCATAGCTATAAAGCCTCTGAATTAGCAGAAGCGGTCAATGTCATGTCAGCCGGATCTCATTTCGGCAAGATTTCAATAGTAGTAGATTGAGGGCGGTGGAAGACGCACCACTCTAAATCCTTGCCCCAGAATAGGGCGTGACGTTAGGACGTTAGTTGACGGTAAATAAAGAAATTAAGGAGTTTACGATGCTATTAAGTAAACTGTCCCCAAATCGACGTAACTACTGGGGAGTTTTTTGCGTGGTTTGCGATGCTGCGCAAAACAGCTCACCCAGTGTCTTAACTTAAATAAATAATATTAAAACAGTGGGTTACGCCACAGAATTGGACAAACTTTATTCCGTAAAGCTAGTCCGATTTATACAATCATTAA
>JBLHPB010000092.1:0-11793 GCA_047624025.1 Zhongshania sp. | reverse complement strand
GCCTCTTCCTGTTCTAGGCGGGCGGTGCGCGCTTCAAAGCGCACTTTAGAGCGCTCGGCTTTGATTTTGTCCTGCTGGGATTGGCGAATTTCAGCCTTGGAGGCGCGGTAATACTGCACTAGTGGAATGGTGCTGGGGCAGACATAAGAGCAGGCGCCACACTCAATGCAATCAAATAGATTGTGTTCCTGGAGTTTTTCATGCTCTTGCGCACGCGAAAACCAGTACATCTGTTGAGGTAGCAGCGACACCGGACAGGCTTCTGCACACATTCCGCAACGAATACAGGCTTGGGCTGGCTCCGGTGGTGGTAATTCGGCCACGGTGGGTGCCAGTACACAATTACTGGTTTTGACAATCGGTACTGCGGTGTCTTGCAGGGTATAGCCCATCATTGGGCCGCCCATAATTAGACGGATACAGGCGTCTTTATCAAAGCCACTTTTATCCAGTAAATATTGTACCGGGGTGCCAAGTAGCACTTCGTAATTCTGGGCTTGGCCACAGGCTTCGCCGGTCACGGTGGTGATGCGGGAAATCAGTGGCTCGCCAAAACAGATGGCGTGGTAAATGGCTGTGGCGGTGGCGATATTCTGGCATACAACACCCACGTCGGCGGGTAGGCCACCGGCTGGGACTTCCTTGCCGGTAAGGATCTGAATGAGTTGCTTCTCACCACCGGAGGGGTATTTGGTGGGAAAAACCACAATTTCAATGCCGGTGCCTGCGGCGGCTTTTCTCAACGCGGCGATGCCTTCGGGTTTGTTGTCCTCGACGCCAATCAGGGTTTCTTTGCTGGGCTTAATTAGATGACGAAGAATTTCTGCCCCGGCAATAATATCGGCCGCGCGTTCGCGCATTAGGATATCGTCGGCGGTGATATAGGGCTCGCACTCGGTGCCGTTGAGAATCAGAGTCTCAATCGGTTTGTCGTCGCGAGTGCTGAGTTTAACTGCCGAGGGAAAGCCGGCGCCGCCCATGCCGGCGATGCCCGCTTGGCGAACCCGGTCGATTAATTCCAGCTTACTGAGACTGTGGTAGTCTTCTACCCCGCTATGTTCAATCCACTCGTCTTGGCCGTCAGTGTCGATGACGATGCAGGGCGCAGACATGCCCGAGGGATGAGCAATCATGCGGTTTTCAATGGCGATCACGGTGCCCGATGTCGGTGCGTGGATTGGCGAACTGACAAAACCCTTGGCCTCGGCGATCATTTGGCCTTTTAAAACCCGATCGCCGATATTGACGATAGCACCGGCGGGGGCGCCAATATGCTGAGCCAGTGGCAATATTAATCGCGGCGGAATACCGGCCTGCGCAATGGGATTATGCAGTGACTGCTGTTTGTTCTCAGCGGGGTGAATGCCACCGTGGATATCCCAAACCTTTCTCATGCGGTCACTCCAGAGCGATCGCTCGCAATCAGATCTAGGGGTGGCGTGGGCTTATTCCAAGACCAGGTCTGCAGGCTGGTTTGGATGGGAAGCATGTCGATGCAGTCTACTGGGCAGGGTTCTACGCAGAGGTCACAGCCGGTGCACTCACTGGCGATAACGGTGTGCATATGTTTTGCCGAGCCGAGGATGGCGTCCACCGGACAGGCTTGAATACATTTGGTGCAACCTATGCATTCGTCTTCACGAATATAGGCCACTTGCGGAGCAACTTCTTCGGCGGCGTCTAAGGGTTTGGCTTCGACGCCGAGTAAATCTGCCAATGCGGCGATGGTGGCTTCGCCACCCGGAGGGCATTTATTGATGTCGTCACCATCGGCAATGGCTTGGGCGTACGGGCGGCAGCCCGGGTAGCCGCATTGACCGCACTGGGTTTGCGGTAGCAGCGATTCAACTTGATCGGCAATGGGATCGCCTTCAGTTTTGAATTTTACCGCGGCAAAGCCCAACAGGGCACCGAAGACCACGCCAAGGCTGACTAGAGCTAGTAGCGAGGCGGCAAATGGATACTGTGCAATCAGTTCGATCATTGTTATACCAGCCCGGCAAAGCCCATAAAGGCCAGTGACATCAGACCGGCGGTAATCATACCCACGGCCGGGCCTTTAAATGGCGTAGGTACGTCGGCGGCGGCGATCCTTTCGCGCATGGCGGCGAACAATACCAGCACCATGGAAAAACCCGCCGCAGCGCCAAAGCCGTAGAGTGCGGATTCGACAAAGCTGTGATCTTTATTAATATTGAGCAGGGCAACACCTAACACGGCGCAGTTTGTCGTGATTAGCGGCAGGAATACGCCTAGAACTTTGTAAAGCATGGGGCTGGTTTTGCGCACCACCATTTCGGTGAACTGCACGACCACGGCGATCACTAGGATAAAAGTAATGGTACGAAGGTATTCTAAGCCGAGGGGGATCAGTAGCCACTCATAGGTCAACCAACTGCAAATTGAAGCCAGCGTGAGTACGAAGGTGGTGGCGCTGGACATGCCGATGGCGGTTTCTAGTTTATTGGACACGCCCATAAAGGGGCACAGGCCAAGGAACTGCACCAGCACAAAGTTATTGACCAGAATGGCGCCGATCAACAATATGGAATAGTCCGCTAACACAATATATCGCCTCACCCTTGACTGAGCTGTTTACCCCGTGACCCAGCCACATCACGAGGCGAGTATTACAGGGCTGATCTTAGTTTATTTCGATCAAGCGTTCAATTTAAAATCTTGTCATCTAAGTAGCAGCTAAATGCTTAAAATTTCGAGTAACTACTGTATTTTCATGCCAGCTTTAGCGCCGCTGTCGGGGCTGAGCAACCAAATTTCGCAGTCGCCGGGACCTGCGGCCAAGACCATGCCCTCTGACATCCCAAAGCGCATTTTACGAGCTTCGAGATTGGCGACCATCACTGTTAGCTTACCCACTAATTGCTCAGGGCTATAGGCTGTTTTGATGCCGGCAAAGACCTGGCGAGTGCCCAGCTCACCCAAACTAAGGGTCAGCTTGAGGAGTTTGTCTGCGCCTTCTACCGCTTCGGCATTAATTATTTCGGCAACTCGTAAATCAATTTTGGCGAAGTCGGGGTAGGCAATGGTGTCGGCCAATACGCTGTCATCGTGTTTTTTGGCAGCCTTGGCTTTTTTCGCTTTGGCAGGTTCAGCAGGTTTTGCAGTAGCGCTATTGTCACTGCTGGCAGCGACCATGGCGGCGACTTTGTCGGCGTCGACGCGACTCATCATGGCCTTGAAATTTTCAATGCGGTGATTCAGTAGTGGGCTGAATTCACCCTGCCAACTTATTTTGCAGTTTAGGAAGGCTTCAGCTTGTACTGCCAGTTCGGGTAGCACTGGGCTGAGGTAGGTCATCAGCACCCGGAAAATATCTATACACTGGGATGCAACATCAGCCGCTTGGCCGGCAGTGTCTTCAGACTTGGCCAGCTTCCAGGGCTCACAGCTATCAAAATATTCATTGGTGGCATCGGCCAGCGCCATAATTTCACGTACTGCTTTGCTGTATTCACGCTGCTCGTAGCAATCGGCAATAGTTGCACTTGCCGCCGTTACCCTAGCCCACAATTCTGGATTGTGCTGTGTACTACTGAGTTTACCGTTATTGCCCTTGTGAACAAATTTGGCGCTGCGACTGGCGATGTTGACCAGTTTGCCGACCAAGTCTGAATTGACGCGATTGCTGAAATCTTCCAAGTTAAGGTCGATGTCATCAACGGCCCCCGAGAGCTTGGCGGCGAAGTAATAACGCAGGTACTCAGCGGGTAGATGCTCAAGATAGGTCTCGGCCTTAATAAAGGTGCCGCGCGACTTGGACATTTTTTTGCCATTCACGGTTAAGAAGCCGTGAGCATAAATGGCGGTGGGTTGGCGGAAGCCCGCTGAATCGAGCATGGCAGGCCAGAACAGGCCGTGAAAATTGATGATGTCCTTGCCGATAAAGTGGTAGAGCTCGGCGGTTGAGTCTAGGCCCCAGTAGTCATCAAAGTTGCGATCATTTTTCTCGCACCAGTTGGCGCAACTGGCCATATAGCCGATGGGGGCATCTAGCCAGACGTAGAAAAATTTACCAGGTGAGCCGGGTATTTCAAAGCCAAAATAGGGCGCGTCGCGAGAGATGTCCCAGCTTTGCAGGCCAGCGTCTAACCACTCGCGGAGTTTATTGGCTATTTGTGGTTGCAGGGCGTTGCTACTGGTCCAGTCGCGTAGCAAATTTTCGAAATCACCCAGCTTGAAGAAATAGTGAGTAGAGTTTTTTTCAATTGGGGTGGCGCCGGATATCGCAGAGCGGGGATTGATCAGCTCTGCTGGAGTATAGGTTGCGCCACAGGCTTCGCAGTTGTCGCCGTATTGGTCTTCGACTTTGCACTTGGGGCAGGTGCCCTTGATATAGCGATCAGCCAAAAACAGGTTTTTTTCGGGGTCGAAAAGTTGGGTGATTTCACGGCGCTCGATATGGCCGTTGGCTTCGAGGCGGCGATATATTTCTTCGGAGTAGTGTTTGCACTCCGCCGAATGGGTTGAGTGGTAATTGTCGAAACGAATTAAAAATCCGGCTAGATCACGCTCGTGTTCAGCTTTAACACGGGCGATTTGCTCTTCTGGAGTAATGCCGAGTTTTTCGGCGGTGAGCATAATGGCGGTGCCATGGGCGTCGTCGGCACACAGATAGATACAGTCATTGCCACGCAATTTCTGGTAGCGCACCCAAATGTCGGTCTGGATGGATTCCAGTAAATGACCGAGGTGGAGCGGGCCATTGGCATAGGGCAGAGCGCTGGTGACGAGAATCTTGCGCGACATGGGTTTCCTTGTTTTGATCATTTGCCGCCACAATGAAGTGTCTTTGCGGCGCGGGTAGATTACGAGGCGCCATACTATAGCGTTTTTGCCGTGTGCTTGCATCTGTCACGGCGTTGTTCGATGCACGCCTGCCGCGTATACTCGCCGGCTGAATTAAGCCGTTTTTATAAGTAGAGGGATACGATGTCGACAGAATTGGAATCACGCGTCCGCGAGCAATTATTATCGCTGGTATTGCCTGGCTTGTCGTCGCCTCTTGGCCAGCTTGCCGATATTGTTTCTCTGGCAGTCAACGGTGATCGCGTTGATGTGGCGATTGAGCTGGGGTTTCCCGCCCGCAGTGTCCAGCAACAATATGAGCAGGCCTTACGTGCAGGACTTGAATCGATGGACGGGGTTACTTCGGCCAGCGTCAGGGTGAGCTGGAAAATCCTTCCTTATGCTGCTCAGCAAAATATCAAAAGTATGGAAAACGTACGCAATATTATAGCCGTCGCCTCGGGTAAGGGCGGTGTGGGTAAGTCCACCACAGCGGTGAATCTGGCCCTGGCCCTGGCTGCCGAGGGTGCGCGGGTGGGTTTGTTGGACGCCGATATTTACGGCCCCAGCGTGCAAATGATGCTCGGTGTTGCCAATGGTGTGCGGCCTAAACAGTATGGCACCCATTATTTATTGCCGATTGAAGCCTATGGCGTGCAGTCCATGTCTATGGGTTATTTGGTCACCGAAGATACGCCGATGGTGTGGCGCGGTCCCATGGCGACCGGGGCATTGCAGCAATTGTTGAATCAGACCTATTGGCAGGATTTGGACTATCTGATTATAGATATGCCGCCAGGCACCGGTGATATTCAATTGACCTTGTCACAGAAAGTGCCGGTATCGGGTGCTGTAGTAGTCACAACACCGCAGGATATCGCCTTACTGGATGCTAAAAAAGGCATTGAGATGTTCCGTAAAGTGTCGGTGCCGGTATTGGGTATTGTTGAAAATATGGCGGTGCATATCTGCAGTCAATGCGGACATCATGAGCATGTGTTCGGCGAGGGTGGTGGCGCTTTGATGGCCAAAAATTACGATGTGCCAATGCTGGGTTCGCTGCCATTGTCTTTGCAGATTCGCAGTCAGGCTGATGCCGGCAAGCCTATTGTAGCGGCAGCACCTGACAGTGATGCCGCGGCCTTATATCGCGGAGTGGCCATTGCCATGTCTGCGGAATTGGCCAAGCGTCAGCGCAGTGCTGGCGATGTATTTCCGCAAATTTCGATCAGTGATGATTGAGTAAAATACGATTGATAGTGAGCTTAGAGAGGGAATGGCATGAGTATTAAGTCGGATAAGTGGATTCGTCGTATGGCGGAAAACGAGGGCATGATCGAGCCCTTTGAGCCGGGACAGGTGCGCGACCAAGACGGTGCCAAGATTATTTCCTACGGTACCTCTAGCTATGGTTACGATGTTCGCTGTGCCAATGAATTCAAGGTCTTTACTAATATCTATTCGGCGACTGTTGATCCCAAGGCCTTTGATGAAAAAAGCTTTGTTGATATCAACGCGGACTACTGCATTATCCCTCCCAACTCTTTTGCGCTAGCGCGCACGGTAGAATATTTTCGTATTCCCCGCAGTGTGTTGACCATGTGTTTGGGTAAGTCGACGTATGCGCGTTGTGGCATCATCGTTAACGTGACCCCGCTGGAGCCAGAGTGGGAGGGGCATGTGACCTTGGAGTTTTCTAATACCACGACCTTGCCAGCAAAAATCTACGCCAACGAGGGTGTGGCGCAGATGTTGTTTTTTGAATCTGATGAGATTTGTGAAGTCAGTTATAAAGACCGCGGCGGTAAGTATCAAGGTCAGACCGGAGTGACCCTGCCTAAAACTTGAGGTGCCCTGGGTTCAATACGCTAGTCACCTGCACCTTAAGGAGTTTATTTCAAACCACTTAAGGTCTTGCCATCAATACTGGCGCTGAGTAATTCCAGAGAATAGATATCGTCATCGTCTTGCTGTTCCAAGCGCACGATAATGTAATTCCAGTCCTTGGCCATCCATACAACCGTTTCACTGTCGCTGCCTTCGCGGTAGCGGCGAAGTTTCACGGTTCGCAGTTTTCCTACCGGGGTGATAATTAGCTCTTCGTCCAGTTTTTCGATGACGTAGGTTTTTTGTTTGCCACGATTATAGATGGTCTGGCTTGTGGGGTTTTTAAGACGCCCACGGAGTAATACCTCGCGTATTTTAAGCTGGGCGCTGAGCTGGTCAAAACTGTCTTCGAGCAGGGGTGCTGACCAAGGTTTACGGTATTTCTTGTCGCTGGCGATATTTTTTTGCCAGTTGAAAATAATACGCTGATCCTGACGACTGCTGAGATTGTTACGGTAGTCGTAGCGCAGTGGCCTGAGTCCGTCTTTGCCATCTTCAATAATGCTTTCTTCGCTGACTTTTATAAACATCAGTTTGGCTTCTTGAGATAGGCGCCATTGATTGCCGGTTTTACTCAGGGTTCGGGTCGCCGTGGTAGTCAAGCTATTGCTGCTGATGCGGTATTCGGCTTGGTAGGGAAGTAATGCTTGTTTGGGCGTAGTTGTTTCCACTTTGGCGTGAGCAAATAACGCGCTGGTCAATAGTGCAGTGACGCTAAGCGTCCGAATAAAGAATGCCCGTTTCCGGTAAAGCTTTGCCATCGAGTACCGCCTTTTTGTCCTGCAGAATTAACCGCCCTTCGGCAAACCAGCGTGCCGCGAGGGGGTAAATGATATGTTCTTTGGACAGTGCCCGCTCGGCAAGTGCTGCAGCATCATCACCATTTAGTACTGGTATTTTTGCCTGAATTATCGCCGGGCCACCATCCAATTGCTCAGTAACGAAGTGAACCGTAGCTCCAGCGTCCTGATCACCCGCATCGATGGCGCGTTGATGGGTGTGGAGTCCGGGGTATTTGGGCAATAATGAGGGATGGATATTGATCAGTCGTCCGAGAAAGTGGCGTACAAAACCGGGCGTGAGTATGCGCATGAAACCGGCCAGCACCACCAAGTCAGGCTGATAGCTGTCTATTTTTTTTTGCAGCGCGTTATCAAAGTCTGCCCGGCAGTCAAACTGGGTGTGGTCAATGCAGGCGGTGGCAATGCCAGCATGCTTGGCCCGAATCAAGCCATAAGCGTTGCTTTTATTGCTGATAACCGCGCAAATTTCAATCGTATTGAGACGGTCGTCATGGCAGGCGTCAATAAACGCCTGCATATTGGAGCCGCTGCCGGAGAGGAGGATAACAAGCTTACAAGGCATGAATTACATGCCTTCGATTTGGACTTGAGGCTCGTCTTCCTTTGCGGATTCAATGCTGCCGATCACTTGGGCCTGCTCACCTTGCTGGAGCAGCATGTCAATAACCGCTTCGACGTCATCGGCGTCAACAGCCATAACCATGCCAATACCACAGTTAAAAGTGCGGTACATTTCCCGAGTTTCGACATTGCCCTGTTCCTGCAGCCAGTCAAAAATTGGCGGACGCTGCCAGCTGCTGCCATCAATCACTGCTTTGGTATTGCGCGGTAATACCCGGGGGATATTGTCGAGCAGGCCACCACCAGTAATATGGGCTAGAGCATTGACGCGATATTGTTTAATGACGCGCAAAACCGGTTTGATATAAATGCGGGTTGGGGCCAGCAGGGTTTTACCAAGAGTACTTTCACCAAACTCCTGGTCAAGGCTGGCACCGCTGTGTTCAATAATCTTGCGAACTAGTGAATAGCCATTGGAATGGGGGCCGGAAGAATTGATCCCGATCAGCTTGTCGCCGATACGTACCGAGCTGCCGTCAATAATGTTGGCTTTTTCTACCACGCCCACGCAGAATCCGGCCAGATCGTAGTCTTCGCCTTCGTACATGCCTGGCATTTCGGCGGTTTCACCACCGACCAGTGCACAGCCAGCTTGCTCGCAGCCGTTGCCAATACCGGTGACAACGCTGGCAGCGATGTCGACATTAAGGGCGCCAGTGGCGTAGTAGTCGAGGAAAAATAGTGGCTCGGCACCAGTGACTAAGAGGTCATTGACGCACATGGCAACCAAATCGATGCCAATGGTATCGTGAATGCCGACATCCATAGCTAGTCTGAGCTTGGTGCCGACACCATCGGTGCCGGAAACCAGCACCGGTTCTTTATAGCCGGTGGGAATTTGGCAGAGCGCGCCGAACCCACCCAAGCCGCTCATGACTTCTGGGCGGCGAGTGCGTTTGGCAACATCTTTAATGCGTTCTACTAGTGCATCACCGGCGTCGATATCAACGCCGGCATCTTTATAGCTTAAGCTGGGCTTACTCGTGTCAGTCATAGTCGTTGGCGGTCCTCTAAGAGGGCGCCATTCTAGCTTGATTAATAGTTTAATTCAGCAGCAAAATGGCGACTTTTTGCCACTACTCACGACGATATCGCATTGGCTTGCTACAATAGCGGCTTGAGACAGGGAAAAGGCGTAATAAAAGTGATTCAAAAAATTCAGTGTTTGGCGCTTATCTGTTGTTTTCAGTTGGCGATGGCGGGTGAAGTCTGGGCCGATACGGTTGGAAATTTATACGATGAGACCCTCATCGTGGAGTCTCAATCCCAGGAAACTCGGAATCTTGCCGCCAGTGAGGCCTTGCAGAGAGTTTTTGTGCGGGTTTCAGGGCGAAGTGATGCGGCTGAAAACACCAATATCCGCGGCAGTCTCGCCAAGCCGGAAGTCTTTATAACTCAGTACCGCTATCAGCGTAAAGTGAGCGGCGAGGGTGAGGATATTATCGAATTAAGTTTGAGCTTTTCGTCTCGGTTGGTGAATGAAGCGCTGCAAAATTCTGGTCTGCCGGTGTGGTCGGCTAATCGACCGGCCGTATTGCTGTGGTTGTTAGCCGATACAGCGGAGGGCCGGCGCTTTGTTGGTGCTGGTGCTGACTCAGGGTTGTTGGCCGATCTTGACCAGGCGGTAAAGCGTCGTGGCATCGCCTTGCAAATGCCGTTGTTTGATTTAGCCGACTCGACCAACCTCAGTGCTGATGAGCTGTGGCGGATGTCGGTTGACGATGTGCGCTCGGCGTCTAGTCGATATTCAGCACCTTTTATACTAATGGGACGGGCCTCTCAGTTATCAACTGGGGAATGGGTCGCCAGTTGGGTGATTTTGCAAGGAAATGAAATTTTGCGCTTAGAAAGTGATGGCAAGGATGGCGAAGCTTTATTGAGGGCACCCATTAATACCTTGGCCGATCTTCAGGCTGCAAAATATTCGGTGTTGGCGCGACAAGTGGGTAATGAAGAGAGTGATACCCTAATTCATATCTCTGGGGTGGCAGACTTCGTCGCTTATGCCAATCTTGTCACCTATCTGGAAGGCCTCGCGGTTATTCAGCACGCTAATACAGTGTGGTTGTCTGGAGAAGATTTGATTTTGGAATTAGTGCTAAATGACGATATGAATAAAGTGAAGCGCTTTTTGAGTCTGGATGGTCGATTGCAAGAGGTTGCTGCTGTCAGCGGACCGCAAGCACTAGCAAGACCAGTGAGCAGTTTTTACCACTGGACCGGTCATACCTTGTGAGCGGTTTTCCTAAGCCTTTGTGGCTGGTGTTTGCGGTACTGGCATTTGCCTTGCTGGTGCATTTGTTGGCGCCCATTCTTATGCCTTTTTTATTGGGCGGTGTGTTCGCATATATGGGCGATCCCCTTGCTGATCGGCTTGAGGCCAGAGGGCTGGGGCGAAACTTAGCGGTCGTTACGGTATTTACAGGCTTAAGTGTATTTGGTCTGCTGTTACTGTTAATCACCCTGCCTCTGCTCATTGAACAGGTGCAGCTATTAATAGAAAGGCTTTATGGTGTGTTGGCTTGGTTGCAGCAAACGGCTTTGCCGGCAATGCGCAGTTACCTGGATTTACCCGCGCAAGGCGAATCAATCGATGCGGCCCGCGATGCCTTGAGTGAACACTGGCAAAGTGCTGGCGGTATTCTTTTCTATTTGTGGCATAAAATCAGTGGTTCCAGTTTGGCCATGCTGGCCTGGTTGGCCAATATTACGCTAATCCCCGTAGTCACCTTTTACTTATTGCGTGACTGGGATGTGTTAATGGCGGCCATTCGTAACCTATTGCCTCGTGCCATTGAGACGCGCACGGTGGCAATTGCCAAAGAGTGTGATGAAATTCTAGGGGCGTTTGCCCGTGGCCAATTTCTGGTGATGTTGGCACTGGCGGCAGTTTACACCGTGGGTTTGTGGGTCGTGGGTTTGGATCTGGCTTTGGTGCTGGGACTGGCGGCGGGGCTGGCGAGTATTGTGCCTTATTTGGGGGTCATTGTTGGTCTAGCTGCAGCGGGCACCGCGGCGTTTTTCCAGTTTGACAGCTTGTTGCCACTACTCGGTGTGTTTGGAGTGTTTGGTGTTGGTCAATTACTGGAATCGATGTTTTTAACCCCTACGCTGGTGGGTGACCGAATTGGTTTGCACCCAGTGGTGGTGATTTTTGCCATTTTAGCAGGGGGACAGTTGTTTGGTTTTGTCGGGATACTCTTGGCCTTGCCAGTGGCTGCTGTCATTAAAGTGATGATTATGCATCTGCACGACTATTATAAGAAAAGTGAGCTTTACACCGGTGTGGAATTATCACGTGGTGTTAATAGTGATGCTGATGAGGCTCGGACGGAATGAGAAACCAGCAATTGCCGCTAGCCTTGAAATTGGATATTGAAGCGACCTTTGATAATTTTTATGTCGCTGATAGCCATCGCTTAGTGGTTGATCAATTACGCCAGCAGTCGGCGGGCCGAGGCGATAAATGGGTTTATGTGGGCGGAGCGGCGGGTCGCAGTCATTTGCTCCAGGCCTGCTGTCATTTTGCTGAAGCGGCGGGCTTGTCTGCGCGCTATATTCCTTTAGCCGAACTGGTCGATTACGACCCGGAGGCACTGCTGGAGGCTTGTGAATATCTCGATTTGCTGTGTCTCGATGATATAGATGCGGTGCTCGGTCGGGATGATTGGGAGCG
>JBLHPB010000091.1:0-11879 GCA_047624025.1 Zhongshania sp. | reverse complement strand
CTCTGGACCATCATCTAGCAGGGCTGCTTTCGAAATCCACTCGTCAACCAAGCTGGCGTCGATGGTAGCGGGGTTGAAAAAGGCTTGGGTGGTGGCGCTGGGGTTGGGCCGGGGGCGCGCGGGCGCCTTGCTAATCGTGCTGGATGGCGTGTATGGCGGTGGTGTTGATGCACAGCTTATTAGCAGGCCAGAAAGTATTACTAATGCAAAAGTTCTTGTCTTCATTGATCAGCCATTGTTAGTCTGCGCGGTCATAGATTAAGAGCGAGGCCCCAAAGTGGACACTAACCCCACCCTGTACGTTGTCGCCACGCCAATTGGTAATTTATCGGATATGGTACCTCGGGCGATAGAGGTCCTACAAACAGTAGCGCTCATTGCCGCTGAAGATACTCGTCGGAGTCGGCCATTAATGACCCATTTCGATATCCGCACCCCTCTTATTGCCTACCATGACCACAGCAATGATGCGTCATTGCAGCGTTTGCTGGGACATCTTCGCGATGGCAAGGATCTGGCGCTAATTTCCGATGCCGGAACACCACTGGTCTCGGACCCGGGTTACAAGCTGGTGGATATGGCCTTGACGGAAGGCTTTAAGGTTGTGCCTGTTCCCGGTGCCTGCGCCGTGATCGCCGCCTTGAGCGTGGCAGGTTTGCCCTCGGATCGCTTTATATTTGAAGGTTTTTTACCGGCGAAGCAGCACGCTCGATTTGAAGCCTTTAAGGCGCTGCAGCGCGAGCGTCGGACCATGATCTTTTACGAAGCGCCACATCGAATTAAAGATAGCTTGCAGGATGTGGTCGCGGCGATGGGCCCTGAGCGGGTGGTGGTACTGGCGAGAGAAATTACCAAGCTCTATGAAACCGTTAAGCGCTTGCCGGCCGGCGAGATGCTGGAATGGGTAAGTGGCGACAGTAATCAGCAGCGTGGTGAGTGTGTGCTGCTGGTGGCGGGCTTTGCTGGTGATGAGGGGATTCCCACGGAGATCATCGAAATGTTTGATATTCTTCGTGCCGATTTATCACTGAAACAGGCTGCGGCATTGTGTGCCAAGATTAGCGGGCTTAAGAAAAACCAGTTGTACCAGTATGGTTTGGAAAATCCGCTGGCAGAATCATAAATAGCGCTTGCCTTGTCTCAAACTACTGGTTATTCTTACAGTTGAGTCGGCTAGGCGATCGCTCTTCAGTTTACTGTTGGGAGGAAAGTCCGGGCTCCGCAGGGCAAGGCGCCAGGTAACTCCTGGGAGGTGCGAGCCTACGGAAAGTGCAACAGAAAATACACCGCCTACGTAGCGCAAGCTGCCGGTAAGGTTGAAATGGTGCGGTAAGAGCGCACCGCGCGACTGGCAACAGTTCGTGGCATGGTAAACCCCGCCTGGAGCAAGGCCAAATAGGAATCCTTTGCTGTGGCCCACAGTGGATTCGGGTAGGCTGCTAGAGGCTTGCGGTGACGCAGGTCCCAGATGAATGGTCGTCCAAGACAGAACCCGGCTTATCGGCCGACTCACCTTTTTCTCCTTTTTTTGTTTAAAAGCAAAGCCACTTAATGTTTTACATTAAGTGGCTTTGCTATCTCTTTGTTCCTGCTTTGTTAAGCAGTTAACCTCCATTCCGTTTCTCGTTTTTTCCACGCAAGTCACTGACATTCGTAGGAAAAATCCCTGTATTTAGCCTCTCGGCAGCTTGACACTTGGGCTTGCAAGTTCCTATAGTGTCGTTTAGTGGGTAAAAGTGGTTTTTTGTGGTTTTTAAGGGTTTTTACAGTAAGCGGAGTGGAGAATTGTGTTTCTAGGTAGTCATGCCATCACAATGGACAGCAAGGGGCGATTGGCGATACCAGCCAAAATTCGCGATGCCCTGGTGTCTGAGTGTGGGGGACGATTGGTGATTACCGCTCATACCGAAGAGCGCTGTCTACTGGTATACCCCGAGCCGCAATGGTTGGATTTGTTACCTAAAATTGAAGCCCTGCCAAATATTCATCGTAAAGCGCGTCTAGCCCAGCGACTGTTGCTTGGCTACGCGACCCCTCTTGAATTGGACGCCAACGGCCGGGTGCTTTTGCCCACGCCTTTGCGTGATTACGCCGATCTAGAAAAAAAGCTGTTACTGGTTGGGCAGGGCAAAAAATTAGAGCTGTGGAGTGAAGCAAGTTGGTTCGATTGGCTTGGTGCAGCGGGAGAGGGTGACGATATGCCGGAAGAAATGTTGTCACTTTCATTATAGAAGAGAGTGGTGAGCTTGGAAGAACATCTAACAGTATTACTCAATGAGGCGGTAGCGGCTCTGCTTATCAATGGCAGTGGTCGTTATGTCGACGGTACGTTTGGTCGCGGCGGTCATAGTCGCGCCATTCTGGCGCAGCTCGATGCCGATGGTCAGTTGCTGGGAATAGATAAAGATGCCCAGGCCTTTGTTGAGGGTGAGGCTTTAGCAAATCAAGATTCACGCTTTGTGATTGCGCGAGGTTCTTTTGCGGATTTAGTGCCACTGGCCGAGCAGGCTGGTGTGCCCGCGCCATTTACCGGTGTTTTGTTGGATTTGGGAGTTTCTTCGCCACAGCTTGACCAAGCGGAGAGAGGCTTCAGTTTTATGCGCGATGGCGATTTGGACATGCGCATGGATGTGGATCGCGGTATGAGTGCTGCGGAGTGGATTGCGATTGCTGAAGAGGCGGAAATTACCAAGGTTCTGCGTGATTACGGTGAAGAGCGTTTTGCCAAGCGTATTGCCCGAGCCATTATTGCCGCGCGGATCGAGACGCCGATTACGCGAACTCTGCAGCTGGCAAAAATTGTCACGGAGGCAAATCCTGCCTGGGAAAAACACAAGCATCCGGCCACGCGTAGTTTCCAGGCCATTCGCATTTTCATTAATGATGAATTAACGGATTTGGAACGCTTACTTGGTCAGGTAGTAGACAGTTTAGAGGTAGGCGGGCGTCTGGTGGTGATCAGTTTTCACTCGCTTGAGGATCGCATCGTTAAGCGCTTTATGCGTCGTCAGGCCGAAGGCGATCAGGTGCCGTCCTATATCCCGGTCACCGAGAGTCAGCGCAACCGCCGTTTGAAAATAATTGGCAAAGCCGTCAAGGCCTCAGAGCAGGAAGTCGCGGGCAATCCGCGCTCCCGCAGTGCGGTGATGCGGGTTGCAGAAAAATTGGCGTTTGGTGAGTGCGCTTAGCGCGGGTTGACATGAAGCTTGGTAAGCCGCGCAGCAGCAACAAAAAAAGCTATGAGCCAGAGGTGGTGATATCAGCGCCCTTGGGTGGCTTGTTGGTACCAATAGTGCTGATCTTAGTAGTGATCTCGTGTATCGCAGTAGTGCAGAGCTCACATAAAAGCAGGAAGCTATTTGGAGAGTTACAGGGTTTGCGCCGTGAGGCCATGTCTCTGGAAGAGGAGTGGGGGCGCCTGTTATTAGAGCAAAGTACTTGGGCGTCACCGGATAGGGTGCAGGATTTGGCCATTCAAAAATTAAAAATGCAGGCACCAAAAATGCGCGAAGTAAAAATGGTTAGGGGTTATGGCAAAGCAGGCTAAAGTAGCCATTTCTGCTTGGCGCTTCCGCATTGTCGTGGTTGCATTGCTCACTCTCGCCTTTTTATTGGCCTGGCGTGCTTTGTCTTTGCAAGTACTTGATGTCGACCGCGGCTACCAGTTTTTACAGGGGCAGGGTAATGCCCGCACCAATCGCACCGAAGTGATTCCCGCTCACCGCGGCATCATCACCGACCGCAATGGCGAGCCTTTGGCGGTCAGTACGCCAGTGTCCTCGCTGTGGGCAAATCCGCAGGAATTAATGCAGGCAAAAAGTGATTGGTCACGTTTGGCGCTAAGCTTGGATATAAAGCCTACTGATTTGGCGAGTCGTATAAATCGTTATCGCGGTAGTCAGTTTATGTATTTGCGTCGCCATTTGGCACCGGCTGCAGCGCAGACCGTGTTGAAAATGAAAGTACCCGGTGTGTATCTGCAGCGCGAATACCGACGCTTTTACCCTGCAGGTGAAGTTACTGCGCATTTATTGGGCTTTACCGATATTGATGATCGCGGTCAGGAAGGGCTTGAACTCGCCTACGATGAGTGGTTAAACGGCACGCCGGGGCGCAAGCGAGTGCTCAAAGATTTGTATGGCAATATTATTAGGGAGATAGACGCCGGCGAGGCGGCTAGCCCGGGAAAATCTATTCAACTGAGTATTGATTTGCGCTTGCAGTATCTCGCCTATCGAGAGCTGAAAGCAGCACTTAAACGAACCGGCGCCAAAGCCGGTTCTGTTGTTATTGTCGACAGCGATAATGGCGAGGTATTGGCGATGGTCAATCAACCCTCATTTAATCCCAATAATCGCAATCATCTCAGCCCCGGCGCAATGCGTAATCGGGCTGTCATCGATATGTTTGAGCCGGGTTCCACGGTTAAGCCGCTGACTGTCGTCGCCGCGTTGGAGAGTGGTAAATATCAGCCCGACACGATAATTAATACCAGCCCAGGCTATATCAAAGTGGGGCCAAAAGTTCTTGAAGATCACCGCAATTATGGATCGATCAGTGTTGCTGAGGTACTAAAGAAATCTAGCCAAGTGGGGACTACCAAAATTGCCTTGTCGCTAGACGAGCACGATGTCTGGGGCGTCTTTAACCGCTTTGGCTTAGGGCGCTCGACGGGCTCGGGATTTCCCGGCGAAAGCAATGGCATATTACCTAATCGGCCAAATTGGCGTCCGATTGAGCGGGCCACATTTGCCTTTGGTTATGGTCTGACCGTGACCAATCTACAGCTGGCGCAGGCCTATAGCGTCTTTGCTAATCGCGGCATGTTCCAAGCCGTGTCGCTGCTGAAGCGCAACGAGAAGGTGCCGAAACAGCAGGTAATCTCGGCCAAAATTGCCCGCCAGGTGGTGGACATGCTCGAGGATGTTACTGAGCTGGGCGGCACCGCGACGCGCGCCCAAGTAGATGCCTACCGCATTGCCGGTAAGACCGGAACATCGCATAAGGCGGAAGCCGGCGGTTATTCGGAAGACCGTTATTTTGCGGTTTTTGCCGGCGTTGCACCGGCAAGTAATCCACGGATTGTAGCGGTGGTGACCATCGATGAACCCCATGGAGATTATTTTGGTGGCTTGGTTGCGGCTCCGGTATTTTCTAAAGTGGTATCGGACGCACTGCGGCTATTGAATATTGCCCCAGATAATTTACAGCCGGCGGAACCCAAGCCAAAAATCAAAGGGGATGCGGCAGCGTGATGGCAGAGCAGCAGGACTACACAATTCCACGCGCACTGGGCGATCTTTTGTCAGATCTTGCGCCAGAAGTGGCCGCAATTCCTGTCACTGGCTTAGCGCTGGACAGTCGTTCCGTTAAGGCCGGGGATGTGTTTTTGGCAATCAAAGGCCATCTTGTAGATGGTCGTGACTACATCGATGCCGCAATTTCTGCCGGTGCCGTGGCTGTTATTGTCGACGCCCCATTTGATGCTGCGCGCTGGTCATTACCGGTGATTGTGCTGGAAAATTTATCGACCAAACTGAGCAAGATTGCCGGTCGCTTCTTTGCACATCCATCCGAGCAATTAAAGTTGATTGGTATCACTGGAACCAATGGTAAAACCAGCTGTGCGTGGATGGTGGCGCAATTACTCGAAGCGATAAATCAGCCTTGTGGCTTGATTGGCACCTTGGGTAATGGCCGCTTTGGGCGCTTGAATAGTGGCAATAACACGACCCCAGATGCGGTGTCAGTGCAGGCTTTGTTAAGCGATTGGCGTGACGGTGGTGCCAATTGGGCGGCGATGGAAGTGTCTTCGCACGGCTTGGCTCAACATCGTGTGGCAGCATTGCGTTTTGCGGCCGCAGTGTTCACCAACTTAAGCCAGGATCATTTGGATTATCACGGCTCGATGGCGGCCTACGGCGCTGAAAAAGCGAGGTTGATGAATTGGCCAAACTTAGCGCTGGCGGTGATTAATCGTGATGATGAATTTGGTCGCCAGTTAATGGCGGAATCCACGGCCAAGCAATTGATTGATTTCAGTCTTAGCGATTCACAAGCCAAAGTGTATGTCAGCGAAGTGTGCTGCGATATGCAGGGTATTCGCGCTCAGGTGCATACCCCTTGGGGTGAGCTTAGCCTGCGCTCGCCTTTGCTCGGCAGTTTTAACCTGGCAAATTTAATAGCCGCTAGCGCTGTGTTGCTTGGCTTGGGCATCGCCCTTGCCGATATTGAAACGGCACTGCCATTATTGAAACCCGTGCCAGGACGTATGGAATGTTTGCGCTCTGTGGATAATGTACTGACGGTGGTCGACTACGCTCACACCCCTGATGCGCTTGAGCAAGTCTTGCAGGCTTTGCGTCCCATTGCAGAGCAAAAAATCATTTGCGTGATGGGTTGTGGCGGTGATCGTGACAAAAGCAAGCGGTCTTTGATGGGCGGTATCGCCGAGCAGCTGGCGGATGTGGTCATTGTCACAAACGATAATCCGCGCAGTGAATCAGCGGCGGCGATTGTTACTGATATCTGTTCAGGAATGCAGCACGCTCCCCGAATTGAGTATGAGCGCGATGCGGCCATAGCCACTGCTATTAGTTTGGCGGCGCCGGGTGACGTGATTTTAATTGCCGGTAAGGGTCACGAAGATTATCAGGAAGTGAATGGTCAACGTTTACCCTTTAGTGATGTACAGTGCGCTCGTCTGGCATTGGCTGAGAGGGCGACGTCATGATGGCGGCAATGGCTTTGCAAAAAATGGCTGCTGCAGTTGGCGGTGAATTGCGCGGTGCTGATGTCGAAGTGCAGCAAGTTTGTACCGATAGCCGAAAACTCAAAAGCGGTGATTTATTTATTGCCTTGAACGGTGAAAATTATGACGGCAATCAGTTTGTTGCCGATGCAGTCAAGGCGGGTGCAGCGGCTGCCATCGTGAGTAAGGCGACGGATCTTCTGCCTAGTATTTTGGTATCAGACTGCCGTCGTGCACTGGGTTTGCTGGCGCGAGAAAACCGTCGTGGCTTCCAAGGCAAAGTAGTGGCGATAACGGGTAGTAGTGGTAAAACCAGTACCAAGGAAATGTTAGCAGCCATTTTTGCCCAGTGCGGCGAAATGTATGCAACCCAAGGTAATTTAAATAACGAAATTGGTGTGCCGCTGAGTTTATTAGCGTTGAGAGCAGAACACCGTTTTGCCGTGATTGAAATGGGTGCGGCAAAACAAGGCGATATCGCTTATCTGTGTGAATTTGCAGAGCCGAATATCGCCGTGCTGACTAATGCCCAGCCTGCCCATATCGAGGGCTTTGGGTCTTTAGAGGGTGTCGCCAAGACAAAGGGCGAAATTTTTCGCTGTTTGCCGCAAGGTGGCCTCGCTGTTATCAACGCTGACGACGCGTTTTGTTCACTCTGGCAGGGTTATGCCGAGCATGTGCAGCAACGCTTTTTCAGCCTTGTACGTGAGGATGTCGATGTGTTTGCGCGTGATATTGATTTAAGTGAGCCGGGTAAATTGCGTTTTGAGTTAGTCAGCTTTAAAGGCAGTGCCAGAGTGTGTATGCACTTATCGGGGCGGCATATGGTGGCCAATGCACTGGCAGCGGCTGCCGCTGCATTGTCGGCGGGGGTGAGTTTAAGCGACGTGGTTGATGGTCTGGAGTCGGTGCGGGGTGCCAGCGGTCGTCTGCTTCGCCGCGAAATCGCCGGCGTGGCCTTGATTGATGACACCTATAACGCCAATCCAGGTTCTGTTAGAGCCGCCATTGACGTGCTATCAAATAGCTTGGGTCGACATATTTTAGTCTTGGGTAATATGGCTGAATTAGGACGAGAGGCGGCACTCCAGCATCGCGAAGTTGCAGCTTGTGCACGGCATAATCGATTAAACAGTGGTTTTTTTATTGGTGAACATGCGCCAATGATGGCGGCTGAGTTTGGTGAAAATGGCTTTGCGTTCAAGGATAAATCGGCTTTGAGCGCAGCCCTTAATAAATATTTGCAAGCAGGGGATACTGTTTTGGTTAAGGGCTCGCGTAGTGCCGCAATGGAAACCATTGTCGATGATATATCGGCGCACTTAAGTCAGCGGGAGCACTGATATGTTATTGCTCCTTTCGGAATATTTAAGCCAGCACATCAGCGGTTTTGCGGTGTTTCAATACCTTAGTTTCCGCGGCATCCTCGGTGTGTTAACGGCACTGGCCATCTCTTTAGTGATTGGTCCGGTAATGATTCGTAAATTAAATTATTATCAAATTGGTCAGTCGATTCGCGATGATGGCCCTAAGTCTCACTTGAGTAAATCGGGTACTCCCACCATGGGCGGGGCTTTGATTCTGGTCGCCATTTTTACCAGTACCTTACTGTGGTCAGATCTGCGCAACCCCTTTGTGTGGACTGTGCTGATTGTTACCGCCATTTTTGGTGCGGTGGGTTGGGTGGATGATTATCGCAAAGTGATTGAGCGTAATCCTCGCGGCTTGCCGGCGCGGTGGAAATACTTTTGGCAAAGTATCGCTGGCCTTGGCGCCGCCGTGTATCTGTATATGACTGCCGACAGTCCAGTCGATACCCAATTGTTTTTGCCTTTCTTGAAAAACTTCAGCTGGCAAATGGGTCCATTCTTTATTGTGCTGACGTACTTCGTCATTGTCGGTGCCAGCAATGCGGTGAACTTAACCGACGGCCTAGATGGTTTGGCGATATTGCCAACCGTTATGGTGGGGGCGGCACTGGGTTTGATTGCCTACCTCACTGGCAATATTAAATTTGCCGAGTACCTGCATATTCCCTATGTGGCCGGCGCCGGTGAATTGATCGTAATTTGCGGATCATTGGCAGGGGCGGGACTGGGCTTTCTGTGGTTTAACACCTACCCCGCTCAAGTGTTTATGGGCGACGTTGGCGCCTTGGCACTAGGTGCGACCTTGGGCACGGTGGCGGTAATAACCCGCCACGAAGTGGTGTTTTTCATTATGGGCGGCATTTTTGTACTGGAAACCGTGTCCGTCATTTTACAGGTTGCCTCTTTTAAATTGACGGGACGGCGAATTTTTCGCATGGCACCCATTCATCATCATTTTGAATTAAAAGGCTGGCCAGAGCCGCGAGTCATTGTCCGCTTTTGGATTATTACCGTCATGCTGGTGTTGTTTGGTTTGGCAACATTAAAACTGCGTTAGGCGCAGATAAATTTTTATAGGATAAAAGAGATTGAATACTAAGTGAGCTTAATCGCATCTGACCATAGACGAGTCATCATCGGCGCAGGTAAAACCGGGCTTTCCATCGCCCGGCATTTTGCCGCCCGTGGCCTGTCATTTGCGATTGCTGACAGCCGCGATGCACCGCCAGAATTGGCGCAAATCCGTGCAGAATTTGCCGATGTGGCATTAATTTTAGGAGCCTTTGAACCGGGCCAATTTTTATCGTCAACGGAGCTGGTCCTTAGTCCTGGCATATCATTATCAGAGCCAGCTATCGTCGAAGCCAAGGCCGCGGGTATTGCCATCAGTGGTGATATTGAATGGTTCTGTAAAGAGGCCAAGGCACCAATAGTGGCAATTACAGGTTCTAACGGTAAAAGCACTGTGACGACTTTAGTTGCCGATATGGCCCAATGTGCTGGGCGTCATGTTGCCGTGGGCGGCAATCTCGGCACGCCTGCCTTGGAATTACTTGATGAAAGCGTGGAACTCTATGTTTTGGAATTGTCTTCCTTCCAGCTAGAACGCTGCGCTTCCATCGGGGCCGCAGTGGCGACCGTTTTAAATATGAGCGAAGACCACCTCGATCATCACGGCACCATGATTGCTTACCATCAGGCCAAGCATTCGGTTTTTCGAGATTGTAAGAAAGTAGTGGTCAATCGTGATGACCCTTTGAGTTCACCCTTGATTCCCGATGGTGTAGAGCGCTGGAGTTTTGGTTTAGGGCGCTCAGACTTTCGCGTCTTTGGCTTGCTGGAGCAAGATGGCGAAATGCACTTGGCATTGGCACGCAAGGCCTTAATGCCAGTGTCGGCTTTAAAAATTGCCGGCTTACATAACGTCAGCAATGCTTTGGCGGCTCTCGCTTTAGGTGCCGCAGTTAATTTGCCGATGACCGCAATGCTAACGGCACTGCGTGAATTCAAGGGTTTGGAGCATCGCTGCCAGTTTATTGCCGAGTGGCAGGGGCGGCGTTTTTATAATGATTCCAAAGGTACCAATGTTGGCGCCGCGATTTCGGCATTACGTGGTTTTAGCGATACGGCAAAAGTTGTTTTGATTGCTGGTGGCGTTGGCAAGGGTGCAAATTTTGCACCGCTAATAGAAGCCCTTGCGACACAAGCGCGGGCGGCAGTTTTTATTGGTGAGTCAGGCGCGGCGATGCAGACCCTGCTCAATGAGCGCATACCGGCGCAGCTCTGCAGCGATATGACGGCAGCTTTGACTGCGGCGGTGGCGTACTCCGAATCTGGAGATGTAATTTTACTGTCTCCGGCCTGCGCCAGTTTTGACATGTTTGATAATTATGAGCACCGCGGTCAGGTGTTCAGTGACGCAGTCCTAGCGATGACGGGGGCAGCGACTAAATGAAAACGTATTTAAGTAATAGTTTGCTAGACCTGCAGCGCTTTGATCGCCATTTACAATTGCTGCTGGTGGCACTGATCGCATTAGGTTTTATCGCCATGACCTCGGCGTCAATAGAGCATGCGGCGAGTCGCTACGGGGATATGTTCTTTTTTGCCAAGCGCTATTTCTTCCATTTTAGTTTGGCTTTTGTGGTTAGCGTGCTGATGTATTTAACCCCAGTGGATGTCTGGGAGCGCACCGGTTGGCTGTGGTTGTTATTCGGTTTTTTACTGCTGGCACTGGTATTGATTCCCGGCGTGGGTAGAGAAGTGAACGGCAGTCGGCGCTGGTTGGCACTGGGGCCGCTGACGTTACAGGCTTCTGAATTTGTTAAGCTCTGCGTGATTTTTTATCTGGCTGGTTATTTAGTAAGGCGGCGCGATGAAGTCAGGCAGAGCTGGTCGGGCTTTATAAAGCCTATGGCCTTGTTATTTGCGGTGACCTTATTGCTGATGCTGGAGCCAGATTTCGGCGCCACCGTAGTCACGGCGGGTACGGCCTTTGTGATGATATTTCTAGGTGGTGTAAAGCTGGGTCAGTTTTTGTTGGTGATTTTGAGTTGTGTTGCCGGTGCGGTGGCGATGGTGATTTTTGAACCTTATCGCATGAAACGCTTAACCGCGTTCACCGATCCGTGGGCGGATCAATTCAATACCGGCTACCAGTTAACCCAGTCTTTGATTGCCTTTGGCCGTGGCCAAGTCAGTGGTGTAGGTTTGGGTAATAGCGTACAGAAATTATTTTATCTGCCAGAGGCACATACCGATTTTGTATTTGCCATTTTTGCCGAGGAGTTTGGCTTCTTGGGCAGCATCTTGATATTGGCATTGTTTGTCGGCCTGATTGGCCGAATTTTGTATATCGGCCGCACTGCCGAAGTAATGGGAAAACAGTTTCACGCCTTTGTCGCCTATGGTATTGCGGTAATGATCAGCGGTCAGGCGTTTATCAATATGGGTGTGAACACCGGTTTATTGCCAACCAAAGGATTGACACTGCCGTTTTTCAGCTACGGCGGCAGCAGCCTGATTGTCTGTATGGCGATGGTGGCATTGGTAGCACGTATCGACTTGGAATGCCGGAGGCAGGATGGTCGCTAAGCGCACAGTATTAATGATGGCGGGTGGTACCGGTGGTCATGTATTTCCTGCATTGGCAGTGGCGTCGGCTTTGGCCGAACGCGATGTCAGTGTGCACTGGTTGGGCACGGCGGCGGGCATTGAAGCGCGTTTGGTGCCAGCGGCGGGTCTACCCTTGCACTGTT
>JBLHPB010000090.1:0-11915 GCA_047624025.1 Zhongshania sp. | reverse complement strand
GAATTCTCAACGACGACGACATCAAGGCCGCGCGATGGATATTGCGAGAGCCAGACTCCGGCGCCCGCCATACCTTTGATCGCGCGCTGGCCGGCCTATTACCCGACATTGAAATATACCGAGAATTCAAACACAACGAAGCCATTAAAAGCGCGGTGGAATCCGGCCTAGGCATTGGCTGCCTATCTCGGGTGGTATTGCAAAACGATTTTCGTAATGGCGACTTAGTGCCACTGACCCTCGCCAACAGGGACATGACAAGAATGTTTTATTTTGCCCTGCCCAAACAGCGCCACAATAAAGCCGCAGTGGAGTTTTGGATTTCACTGTGCAGAGAAAACGCGGGAATAGTAACGGCTAATACTTAATAGCTAAGCCCAAGGCTGGTATTCTCGGTTTTGAGCACCTGCCACTGCCGCACAGCGCAAAGTGCCCCCGGCAATACTGACTCCCGCGCGTAAACACGGATAATCCCTAAGTGTTGAATTCAAATCGCCCTTGGCGAGTATTTGCACATAGTCGAGGCTTGATTGGCTCAAGGCCTGACTCGCAGTACGCGCCACGGCGCTGGGAATATTAGCCACGCAGTAATGAACAATGCCAGCTTCGACAAAGGTTGGGGATAAATGACTGGTTGGCCGCGTGGTTTCAAAACAACCGCCTTGATCCACCGCCACATCCACCAAGACCGAGCCTGCCGACAAATACTGCAGATCGGATTTAGCCAGTAACTTAGGCGCAGCGGCGCCCGGCACCAAGGCCGCGCCAACCACCATATCAACATCGACCAGTAATCTGCTCAATTCAATATTGTCGCTACCTCGGACGTCAAACCGCGAACATGGAAATTGCTCAAGCAGGCTTTTCCGTCTCGGCGCGTAGGGCTCGATCATCATCACCTTTGCCCCCATGCCGAGCGCCACATCCGCAGCATTGCTGCCGACCACTCCGCCACCGAAGATCAAGACATGACCAGGATCAAGACCCGCCACCGAACCTAATAAAACACCTGAACCACCCTGGGCTTTTTCCAGACAGTGGGCGCCAGCCTGAACCGCGAGGCGGCCGGCAATTTCACTCATGGGTTTTAATAATGGCAAACGGCCCTGATCATCGGTAATAGTTTCATAGGCAATACACAGCGCACCAGAGGCGATAAGAGCGTCAGTTAGGGTAGGATTTGGCGCCAGATGTAAATAACAAAACAGCATATGATGCGGCTGTAACAAGGCTACCTCTAAAGGCTGTGGCTCTTTAACTTTGACGATCAGCTCACACTTGGCAAACAACTCCGCCGCAGAGGAACAGCATGTTGCGCCCAGGGATAGATACTCCTCATCACTGTAACCGGATCCACAACCTGCACCCGTTTCAAAGAGAACTTTATGACCGGCGGCCAATAAAGTTTCAACCGACGCGGGTATAAGCCCAACACGGTATTCCTGTGCTTTGATCTCTTTGGGAATTCCAATACGCATACACACCCCATTCGCCACTTCACACCACCCAAGACCTATCAGCCAGCCAAAGCCATTAAGTAAACTGTCCCCGAATTAAATTATAATGTGAATTCGGGGACAGTTTACTTAACTCGAGGTTTAGGCCCTGGCGACTTTTTCTGCAGCTCTCGCCCCGTTAATACTTCTAACGTTGAGACAAACGACTTTTCACCAGCCGGTCGACCCGTGGTAGTGAACTGTTTAATCGAGGCTGATATCTTGGCATTTTCCTGCGCCAAATACTGCTGCCAGTGTTTAACTCGCTCTAACATGGGGCCAACCGTCACCACATGATCATCACAAGCCTGTATATGCGCATTAGCACTCGACCAAGGCCACATTTCAACCGAAGTGCAGAGTTTTGCCTTAACTGGGTTTAGCTCAACGTAACGCACGGTGGCCAAGAGGTATTCCTCATCCATCACAAAGGAGTGAAAACGCTCTTGCCATAAATGCCCCTGCCATTGTTCACGGGTGTTTATGGCTCGCGTGTAGGCGAGATGAACCCGACGAAACAAACGCGCCAAACTATCCTCTTCTTCCGGCACAGCCACAAAATGCACATGATTAGGCATCAAACAATATGCCCATATTGAGACACCCGCGTCGTCTTTGTAGCAACGCACAAGGTTGAGATAGTAGCGATAATCATCGTCCGTGAAAAATGTCTGCATACTCCGAACACCCCGCTGAGTTACATGATGAGGGTAATTCGGCACAACCAACCTTGGCATCCTTGCCATGAAGTTCTCCTTTATCTTAATTCGGGGACAGTTTACTTAATTCAAAATTTAAGTTTAGACGCCCACAATTAATTGAATTAAGTAAACTGTCCCCGAATTATTTAAGTTGCCACTGACCGTTGTTTTGATCTGCGCGGGCCTCCTTTTCTAATTTAAGCAGATGCGCCCACAAAGACAATTTGGCGATAGGGTGAATACTGGGGTCAACATCTTGGTAGGCCACCACCACCAAGGCATCTAAATCCTTCAAACCGGTTTGCTGCAGGGCAGCGACTACCTTGTCTTCACGTCTCAGACGATGGGCAATCAAATGCACCACTTCTTGCTGAGGCGTGCTTATCAAAGTGCCATGCCCCGGAGCCAAATGCTGCAGGGGATAATCCAATAACAGCCGTAAGGAGCTGATGTAATCAGCCATATCCCCGGCTGGCGGGATAATCACCACAGTGGAGCCCTGCATAATATGATCGCCGGTAAATACCGCACCACTGGCTTCATGCAAAAAACAAAAATGATTACCGACGTGACCCGGCGTGTATATGGCACGAAGCACACTACCGTCCACATCAAAGCAATCGTCGTGAGCTAAACTATGACTCGGTGCAAAACTCGTATCCTGATAGCCGTCATCAGCAATACTGGCACCAATAACCGGCACCCCCGGAAAACGCGCTTGCAGCGCCGCGGCCCCCGGCGAGTGATCGGGATGGGTATGAGTGGTGACAATACGCTGTAAATTTCCGCCCAACTGAGCAATCGCCGCAGCTATGGCGTCAATATGTTCAAGCATATCCGGCCCCGGATCGAGTACCGTAATGGCTTTATTGCCCAGTAAATAGGTATTGGTTCCCGGCCCAGTCATCATGCTTGGATTGGGTGCCACCAGACGGTGTACAGCGGGGAGAATTGTATCGAGGACGCCAGTTTGCATTATGTAGGCTCTTGAAAATGAAATCTTAAGGCCAGATTAAAAGTGTGTTGGCTAATTGGCAAGCACCCATCAACGATAAAGGGATTGTGCCAACCGCCACCGCAACCGCCAGCCTAGCAATACAGCCGCCGAGCTAAGTCCAGCCAAAATACCCAGCCAAAACCCACTTGGCCCCATGGCTGGCACCAGCACATTACTCATTGCCAGGGTATAACCCAAAGGTAAGCCAACCCCCCAGTAGGCAAACAAGGTCAATAACATCGGCACGGTCGTATCTTCAAAGCCGCGCAGACAGCCATTTGCGGTGACCTGAATGGCATCGGAAATCTGATAAAGGGCTGCGAATAGCAATAAGTAACTCGCCAAAGCAATCACCGACGCATTCTCAGTATAAATGCGCGGAATCCAGTTTCTGGACAGTATGAGAAGTATTCCTGCCACCACTCCAATGGCCAAGGTAATTTTGAACGACACCGCAATAGCCAATCGCAAGCCAGCCTCGTCATTGCGGCCCCGGGCCAGACCTACTCGAGTGGTAGCCGCAAGTGCGAAACTCAAGGGCAGCATGAATACCAGCGAGGTGAAGTTCAGTGTTAGCTGGTGTCCAGCAACAATTTCTGCCCCCGCCTGACTGATAAACAAGGCGATAATGCAGAACACACTGACCTCAAAGAATATCGTCATGCCCACCGGCAAACCCAATTTAAACAAATAAGCGATTGTCTTTGGCTCAACAAACCAGGGCTTGATACTCAGGCGAGCATGTCGATAGACGCGGTGCCGGTGAACATAAATCAGCATCATGATGGCCATCAGCCACATCACGATGGCCGTTGCCCAACCACAGCCTACTCCACCCATGGCCGGCACACCCAATTTGCCATAAATAAGCACATAGTTGAGGGGGATATTGACCAACAGACCAATAACACTGATCAGTAGCACTGGGCGAGTATGACTTAAGGCCTCGGTATAACTGCGCAGCGCTAAGACCAGCGCCACACCGGGCATCCCCCAGCTGAGACCAAACAGGTATTCTTCCACCAGCGGCCGCATGGCCAAATCTACATCCATAAAACGCAGCACTGGTGCGGTATTGCACAGCAACACCATTGCCACTACGCCTACTGCGACAGCAATCATAATAACTTGATGCATTAGAGGATTGAGCCGGTCGAATTGACGGCCGCCAACATGTCGCGCCAATACTGAGGTCGCACTCATCAACATGCCGGTCATAAATAAGAACACTGGCACCCAAATACTCGCGCCCACGCCCACTGCGGCCAAATCGAGCGCCGATACCCGGCCTGACATGACGGTGTCTACAAAGCCGTTAGCTGACTGCGCCAGCTGGCCACCAAAGATAGGCAAGGCGAGCGAGAGCTGTGAACGCAGTTCTTGGCGGGCTGGAACAGACATGAAATTACCGACTTAAAAATCCGCCACACTCTAGCCCAGCGCGGCCTTGCTCGCAAATGAAACTGCCAATAAAAAAGGAGGCCACAGCCTCCTTTGAGCGATGAACACAGTCTTGGAAATTACACCATATTGGCGATACTCACGACCGGATCAACGTCAGCATCGTAGTCTACGCCGGCAATTTCAAAACCAAACAGACGCAAAAATTCCTTTCTGTAGCCGGCAAAGTCTGTTGTGTCATGCAGGTTCTCGGTACTAACGACCTCCCACATATCAGAAACGGCTTGCTGTATTTCAGGGCGCATTTCCAAACCATCAGCGCGCAAACGGCCTTCGTCGTCAAGAATAGGCGCTGTTCCATAGAGGCTATTTTTAAACAGACCATAAACCTGCTCAATACAGCCTTCGTGACTGCCATCAGCCTTCATGGCCTTAAAGAGCAGCGCTAAATACAGCGGCATAACCGGAATTGCCGAGCTGGCCTGAGTTACCACGGCCTTGAGCACCGATACCCGAGCATCTCCGCCCTTGGCCGCCAAACGCTCGCGAATATTGATTACTCGCTTATCGAGATCTTTCTTGGCCGCACCAATAGTGCCATGCCAGTAAATATCCCACGTCAGCTTGTCGCCCAAATAGGTGTAAGCGGTGGTTTTTGCGCCCTCGGCCAAGACCCCAGCTTCGTCGAGCTGGTCAATCCACATCTGCCAGTCTTCACCACCCATAACCGCCACGGTATTACTGATATCTTCGTCACTGGCCGCAGTCAGGGTAAAGGACTCAATGGTTTCCTTGTCGGTATTCACACCGCGCTGGGTCACATCCTTGCCAATCGGTTTGAGGGTGGAATTAAACACCTCTCCGGTTTTAGGGTGCTGACGGCGAGGTGACGCTAGGCTGTAGACCACCAAATCGATCTGGCCAAGATCGGCCTTGATCTGGGCAATGGTTTTTTCCTTGATGGCGTCAGAAAAGGCATCGCCATTGATACTCTTAGCATACCGGCCATCGGCCTCGGCAAATTTATGGAAGGCCGCTGAGTTATACCAGCCGGCTGTTCCCGGCTTTCTCTCTGTGCCTTCTTTTTCAAAGAAGATTCCCAGTGTAGAGGCATCCGCCCCAAACGCTGCAGTAATTCGCGACGCCAAGCCGTAGCCGGTGGAGGCACCAATGACCAACACCCGCTTGGGGCCATCAGCGATAGTACCCTGGGCTTTCACATAGTCGATTTGCTGACTAACATTGGCCTCACAACCCTTGGGATGAGTTGTGACGCACATAAACCCACGCACACGAGGTTTGATGATCATATAGGGTCCCTGCTCCAAAATTTATATTAACGTGGCCGGCATTATAACCAGCCTTGCCACTGTGCACTAATACTCACCGTCAACATAAGACTCGCCGCTGAACGCTCACTTTAACTATTCACCTGAGTATTTGATTGCATGGCCACTAGAATTAAAAAAGATTCATAATCCGTGAAAATTTCTAGTATATTCCACCCCGCAACGTCGGTAGCTATGGTAATATGAAGAACGGTAACAATCATGTAACCAAAAGCAGTTAATAATAGTTATGCGTAATTAATTACAGGTATATCTACGAATAGACAAGTATAAAAATCACTTAATATTCAAAATGCGTCAAAGCTGAAAGGGTAAAAAATGTCTAACAAAACACTTGGGTCGATTGCTGCTATAAGCGGTCTCTGCCTTACGGCACTCAGCCCTATAGTGCTGAATGCTGAATCATTTGCCCTCGAGGAGGTCATCGTTACAGCCCAGAAAAAGGCTGAATCCCTGCAGGATACGCCTATCTCGCTGACGGCATTTAGCAATGAACGACTGGAAATTGAAGGTATTAGCAATCTTGGTGACATTGGCTCCAAGGTGCCCAGCCTCACGATTGAACCCTTTCCAATCAATAACGCGACCCTGCGGATCTTTATTCGCGGTATTGGTATTTCTGACGCCCAGATTACTCAGGATCCACCCGTTGGCATCTACGTGGATGGCGTCTATATCGCCCGCTCGACTGGTACCGCATTGGATGTTGCCGACTTAGAGCGCATTGAGATTTTGCGTGGCCCCCAAGGCACCCTGTATGGCCGCAACACCACCGGTGGTGCAATCAACCTGATCACCAAAAAACCAACAACTGACAGCATTGAGTTCAAACAAAAGCTGACGTTTGGTAACCGCGACCTGTTTACTTCCAAAACAATGCTGAACGTTCCTTTAACGGACACTCTGGCAGTTAAACTCGCGGCACTACAAACAGCCCAAGACGGCCATGTTGAGAATGACGGCCCCGGCGGTGATTTTGGCGACCGCGATGTTACTGGCTTCCGTGTTGATGTACGTTGGGATATCACTGACAGCTTGGCAATGGATTACGCCTACGACAATTCCGATTTCGATTACTACAACACTCAGTACCAGCACGTCCGCCCTCGCACACCAATCGCAGGCAGTCAGGCTGACTTAGTCAGTGGCGAAGCCTATACCAGCTATTCTGATAGTCGCCAAAAAAGCGTTTCGACCATTGCCAAGATGGAACAGTCGTCTACCGACATCTCCGGCCACGCTTTTACGCTGACCAAGGATTTCGAAACCTTCCAGCTAAAATATATTGGCGCTTACCGCGAGCTGTTCGATAAATCCTATGCCGATCTCGGCGGCGGTAAAGGCTTGAACGAAGGCGAAGACCCACACGGCCAAAGCCCAAGCAGTAAAGACGTCTATCGCCTAGATTCAAACGTCTACTGCGGTTCAGCTGCAGAATTTATCTTCGGTGCCGGTAATTGTTCATCACTGGTCTACCCCGTGGTCAACCAAGAGCAGTTTTCTCACGAGCTTCAGTTAAGTGGCGACGCCTTTGAAGGCAGCGTTAACTACATTGTCGGCGCGTATTACTTTGAAGAAACCGCCCAAGAAGATAATACCCCGCTGCACCACCAGTTAAGCGGCCCAGTTAATTTCAGTGCTTTAGCACCGGGCCCACTCGGCGGCTTAACCGGCACCGCCCGCGCCGTTAATTTTGTCAGCCAGAAATACGATATCGATAACAGCGCTGCAGCACTGTTCGGTCAATTTACTTGGACACCAAAAATACTGGAAGAGCGGCTACACCTGACCTTTGGTGCTCGCCATTCAGAAGACGAACGCGCCACCGTTAAATTCCAAGAAGATCGCACTATTATTGAAACCTCAGCAGGGGCATTTGATGCCTCCAATGCCCAGTGTGCTGACAACACCAGCACTTGCCGTAACTTTGACAATATTCCAGCAAGCCAAGACTTCAGCAATGACTCGTTCAGCCTTGTGGTTGAATATGACGTCACCGATGACATCAACGTTTACGGCAAGCGTGTTGAAGCCTATAAATCTGGCGGCTTCAATACCCGTGACCCACAAAGAGACGGCAATCAGGGCGCAGCAACTGACGGTAACGATTACGGCTTTGGTTACTCCGATGGCTTTGACGCAGAATACGTAACCTCTTATGAATTGGGCATAAAAAGCGAGCTATTTGAACGCAGCTTGCGAATCAACGCCAATGTGTTCTACAGCCAGTACGAAGACATGCAGCTCAACTTCATTCTGGCCGGTACCGTAGCTGACACCAAGGTCACCAATGCCGGTGAAGCGGAGATGTACGGCTTTGAAACCGACATTACCTTTATGGCCAGCCGTGATTTACTGCTGATCGCAAACTATGCTTACCTGTACACCGAAGTAACCAAGGCGACTGACGTTAACGGCAACGATGCCTCTGATAATTTTGTATTCTTCTCAGCACCAGAAAACTCCTTTACCGTGTCAGCCGATTACACCTTAATAGAAGCCGACTGGGGACGAATGAGCGCCAACCTTAGCGTTAACTATATGGACAAACGCAACGGTGGCTCACGGGCACTCAACGTCAAGAACACCAACCTTCGCCAGTATGAGCTAGTCAATGGACGAATCAGCCTAAGCGATGTCGCTCTAGGCAAGGGTCGTTTTGGCGCTGGCTTGTGGGCAAAAAATCTACTAAATACAGAGTATGAGCTGACTGCGGTAGATAATTTGCCACAAGCAGATCGCTCGGTTATTTGGGGCGAGCCACGCACTTTCGGTCTGGATTTGTTCTACGAATTCTAAAATACCAAGTGCTTCAAAAAGGCTGCCACGGCAGCCTTTTTTATGCCCAAAGAATCAGTAGGCCATTGGGACTATAGCCAAATTTACGAGATTTCGTTTTAATCATAAACATTAATAATGACAGATTAAAATAAAGGTATCAGCATGACTCAAGCCGCCAAGACCTCCCCGAATAAACCCCGCAATAGCCGCGATATTAGCCAGTGGGATATTGAAACTGATATCGCCATCATCGGCTTTGGTGGCGCAGGTGCCTCAGCGGCCATCGAGGCCGCCGATGCCGGCGCAAAAGTCAGTATTTTTGAACTCGCCAGTGCCAGTGGTGGCTCTACCGCCCTGTCCAGTGCTGAAATTTATATGGGTGGCAACGGCGGCACCCCGGTGCAAAAAGCCTGCGGCTATGATGACGACACCGAAAACATGGTCAATTATTTAATGGCCTGTTTCGGCAATCAGGGTGATGAAGTCAAAATTCGCGACTACTGTGAAAACAGTATCAAACATTATGACTGGCTCACCAGCTTGGGTGTGCCATTTAAAATGAGCGAATTAAAGGAACGGGCCATTATGGCCTTAACCGATGATTGCCTGCTGTTTACCGGCAATGAAAAAGCCTACCCCTTTACCGAACATGCCAAACCCGTGCCGCGCGGCCACAATCTGCAAATAGAAGGTGACAATGGCGGTCCGCTATTGATGAAAATCCTTACTGAGGCGGTTGTCTCCAAAGGCGTCGACGTCCATTACGACAGCCGCGCCCTGACCCTAATCGTCAATGATCAAGGCACCGTTGAAGGCATTGTTGTGCGTATAGATCAGCAAGAGAAAAACGTCCGCGCCCACAAGGGGGTTATTTTGTGTGCAGGCGGATTCTGCATGAACGAAGAAATGGTGCGCAAATACGCCCCGACATTCGATGCCGGGCTGATCCCTATCGGCAATCCTGGCGACACTGGTAGTGGTATACAGATGGGTATGGGGGTTGGCGCGGCAACCACCAATATGCATGAATGTTTCGTCAGCCTGCCCTACTACCCGCCAGCTTCACTGACCTACGGTATTTTGATCAACGATAAGGCTCAGCGCTTTATAAACGAAGATTGCTATCACGGCCGAGTTGGCTATAACGCCTTGCTGGCCCAGAAAAATTCGGCGCGAATTTACTTTATCACCGATGTCGAGGGCTATGGCGACTACGAGAAAATGAGCTATTTAGGGGCCCAAGTCGCCGCGACCGGCGACACCACTGCTGAATTAGAAGAAGAGCTGGCATTAACAAAAGGCAGCTTACAACACACCATTAACAGCTATAACGAACATGCCGAAAACGGCCAAGATCCTCTCTACCACAAAGCAGCAGCCTGGTTACGGCCGATCCAAGCGCCCTATGTCGCCCTTGATTGCACACTAGGTCGCGGCCCGTTCTACCCATTCTTCACCCTCGGCGGTCTTGACACATTAATCAGCGGTGAAGTGCTCGATGCCGACGGCAATATCATTAGCGGCCTTTATGCCGCAGGCCGCACCACTGCGGGTATACCCCGTACTGCCGCTGGCTATGCCAGTGGTATGTCGGTGGGCGATGTCACCTACTTTGGTCGTTACGCCGGTAAAACAGCCGCCCAAAAGTAAAACCTGCCTATACCTAGGCAGCGCTTTGCGCTGCCTCAGCCCTCAATCAGCGCAGACTCTATAATAGTGCCTGTGCAAACTACCTATACTGCTCTGCCCAAAAGCTGGCAACAACCTCAACTTCCGAGCTAGGAGTGCACGGCTCTCTCCCTTATAATTGCCCTCCTTAAAAATATGGAGGTATCAAGTGGCGACTCCCAGCGCGATAAAATGGGCCGATCAGCAGCTGGAATTGCTTGATCAACGTATTCTGCCCGACCAAATCGTATATATCCCCTATCGCGATGCCATCGCGGTTGCCGACGCCATCCGCAATATGGTGGTGCGCGGCGCACCAGCTATTGGCATTACTGCCGCCTACGGCATGGCTTTGGCAGCACAAGTACTGAAACATAAACCTGCCAGCGTCGCGGCTTGGTGCCTGGCTCTGACTCCAGCTCGGCAAGCTCTGGCAGAATCTAGGCCCACCGCAGTCAATCTGTTCTGGGCACTGGAACGCTGTGACGAAATTATTGAAGCCTATGGCAATGGCGGCGATGTCAGCGCCGCACTAATCAAGCTGGCCGAGCAAATTCACCGTGACGATATCGCCATAAACCAGCGTATTGGCGACTTTGGCGCCAGCCTGATTGCCACCGACAGTGTGGTCTACACCCACTGCAATGCCGGTGCTTTGGCCACGGGCGGTTATGGCACGGCACTAGGGGTTATTCGCTCAGCCCACCGCGACGGACTAATACGCGGCGTGATCGCAGGCGAAACCCGGCCCTGGCTACAAGGTGCACGCCTTACCTGTTGGGAGCTCATGCAGGACGGTATTCCCGTCACCCTCGCCATTGAAGGGGCAGCCGCACACCTAATGCGTGAACATAAACCCAGCTGGATTATTGTTGGCGCAGACCGAGTCGCCGCCAATGGCGATGCTGCCAATAAAATAGGCACCTATAATCTGGCCATTATCGCCAAATATCATGGCGTTAAAGTCATGGTAGCAGCACCGACTAGCACCTTTGACACTCAACTCGATGGCCTGGATATTCCTATTGAACAGCGACCCGCCGAGGAAATCACCCACAGCTTTGGCCGCGCTATTGCGCCTGAGCATACGATCACCAGCAACCCCGCATTTGATGTCACACCGGCGTCATTGATCGATGCCATCGTCACCGAATTCGGGATTATTGAGCAACCGAATCGAGATAAAGTGTTAGCGCATTTAAACGCTGTCAAACACCAATAAAGCCAGAGCGAGCTGAGATATGATTGACAGTAAATATTTTTATCAACAAGCCATCACCTTAGCCGCCGCGGGAGAGCATTTATATCAACGCGGCTGGGTCCCCGCTACCAGCGGTAATTTCTCCGCTCGTCTTAATGCTGATAGCGCGATTGTCACCGCCTCAGGCAAGCACAAAGGTCGCCTCAGCCCTACTGACTTTATCGCCGTGAATCTCAGTGGCAAGGCTATCAGCGAAGGCAAACCTTCAGCTGAAACCAAGTTGCACACTCAGCTCTATGCCCGCTTTGCCAGCATTGGCGC
>JBLHPB010000089.1:0-11918 GCA_047624025.1 Zhongshania sp. | reverse complement strand
TAACGGCGATGGAGCGACTCTTTCGGAGTTTAAAAACAGAATGGGCTCCAACGTTGGGCTATCGAAATTTTACTGATGCCCTGCAATCAATTACGCAATACCTTGTTGGTTATTACAGCCAAACAAGACCACATCAACATAATCGTGGTTTAGGCCCAAATGCAGCCGAGGGGCAGTATTGGATTAGCCACTAAGCCGCGGCCAGTTTTACTTGACCACTACAGCTACCTTTCACAATCATCTGCGCCATTTCTTCTTTGAACTCCTCGCTAGGTAGGTGCGAGGTTTCCAATTTTATTTGCTTGATCATGTCGATGCTAATTCCTATGGCTTGTACCATTTAGCCGGCAATGTTTAGTAGTAGATGCAGGATAATTATGAACGCTATAGCACCGCAGCAGCGACTGATCCGGTGGCCGAAGATGGCGCTACTCTATGTTGCCGAGGAGGCTGCTGAAATTATCATCTTGTCACATTATAAACGGCGAATCGCTTCAGTGATAAGGGAGATAGATGAAATGATCATTTCGGGTATCGTATCGCAAGATAGAAATTACTCGCTCTGCTAGGTTTTTTACACTAGATGGGGCCTTATTCCTCTAGCGCCTTGCTGAGTGCGGCGTCTAGCTGATAAATATCTGGCTGGTAAATCACCCGCCCGGCGTCGTCCACATCCACCGTCCAGTAATCCATCAGCAAGGGAATGCCATTAACGAGTCTGACATTACGTTTGAGTCCGCTGCTAAAAAGCTTGTCGACTTCGCTAGGGGTCTGCGATCCAGCCTGCTCGATTAACATATAGGTGAGATTGACGGCGCCCTCCACGCGCACGCAGCCAGAGCTTCCCGCGCGGCGTGTTTGGCCGAATAAGCGTTTGTTGGGTGTGTCGTGTAGGTAGACGCTAAAGGGGTTTGGGAAGCGAATTGCGACCCTTCCCAAGGGGTTTCTTGGCCCGGGAGACTGACGTAACAGAATGCCAGAGGGGTTGGCCCAGTCTACGATTGTGGGGTCGACGGGCTGGCCATTATAGCTGATCACCTTTATATGGTGACGGGATAGGTAATTGGGGTTTTTGCGAATTTCCGGCAGTGTGTCCTCTTTTAAAATCGTGGGGGGAATTGTCCAGTCCGGATTGAAGGTTAGGTAGTTGACCACGGATTTCAAGGCTGGAGTGGGGCGACTGTTTTTTCCGACTAGGGTGCGGGTCTGCCACACTTGATGCCCGTCGATTTGGTAGCGCAGGTATGCCCCCGCGATGTTGACTATCAACATCGTATCTTCCATTTCAGCTTCCCGCCAGCGCCAGCGTTCGAGGTTGGCCCTGAGTTGACCGAGCCGGGTCTCACGCGGAGTATTGAGGGCGGCAAGGGTCTCTTTTCCCACTAGGCCATCTACTTCAAGACTGTGGTGAAACTGAAAGTGTTTAACGGCATCGCTTAGTTCTTTGTCGAAGACGCTTCGGTCAAACCGCGGTTTGAATGTAGCCCCTTCGCCGATCAGTCGCTCTCTTAGTACGCTTACTCTAAAACTGCTGTCTCCAGGGCGGAGTGTTTTACCTTCGGGAAGCATTGGCCAGGGCCGCTGGTCACTTTGCGCAAGCAGGCCCAGGTAGGCGTTGCGCAGAGCTTGGTAACCGGGCGATGTGGGGCGCGCAGAGGTGATTGCCTTCTCAGCGTCGTCAATTTTCATCAGCATCGACTTGATGAGAGCTTGTCGAGCCTGGCCTCTGTCGCTATCAACGTAATGCCAAATTGGCTCAATATTACTGCGGCTAAGAAGTCCAAACTGCAGGTCAATCGTGGCTTGTAACCAAATGGCGGTAGCGACGACTTCGTTTAAGGGGGTGGTGATAGTTAGCTGTGAGGGGACGAGGTAGTTGTCCGGGTCCAGTCCATCGCCGCGAAGTTGCGTGATCGCTCTACGCAATTGCTCCAGCCGGTCGCCATATTCCCATATTGGGCGGTATTCACGGCTGGCATAGAACCTTTCGAGCTCCCACTGTCTAACGGGCCGCGGGCTATTGGTGTAGCGCGTGTCGATGGTATTTTTTTGCAGGAGTTGCCGGATTTGATCAGTATCGGCGGCAATAGTAGAAGACGCAGCCAAAAAGAGAAATAGCTGCAAAATACCAATTTTAATCCCTCGCGGGGTACTGAATCGGGGGTTTATACCGCCTACGATAGGTACTGTTTCCAATTGGCGTAGAAATTGCAAACGTGTAATCTCTTCGTAAATCAATATCAAAGCATACCACTTTCGGATAGTCCATATGTATAGAAATAGACGGGCAGCGATAGCAATTTTGCTCTCCCTGCTTTTTACATCATCGTGGGCTTATGCAAACGACCAGCATAGGTCTACGACGCTAATGGCTGATCTTTCTGTAGCCGCTCCAGGGTTGGATCGCAGTGTGTTACAGCATGCCATATCTGCTATGGAGTGCGCTCTGCAAGATGGTGCGAATGCCGCCGAGCGTCTGGCGGTAATCGATTTTTCTCTGCCTTCCTCAAAGCCGCGGCTGTGGATTTTTGATTTGCACACTAAGCAATTGGTACTTAAGGACCTTGTTGCCCATGGCAAGGGCTCTGGCAATAATCACGCCACCAGTTTTTCCAATGTTGAAGGCAGCCATCAATCCAGTTTAGGTCTGTTCCGCACCGCTGAGAGCTACGTGGGGAAACACGGTTACTCACTGCGCATGGATGGCTTGGAACAAGGGGTAAATGATCTTGCTCGTGAGCGAGCAATTGTAATTCACGGTGCGGACTACGTTGATCCAGCCTGGATATCTCGTCAGGGGCGTATTGGCCGCAGTTTAGGCTGCCCGGCGGTACGATCAGAAATCGCGCAGCAGGTGGTTGATAACTTAAAGGGGGGTCAATTCTTGTTTTCCTATTATCCAGATTCTGGCTGGTTGGCTAGCTCGAACTTACTCAACTGTCCCGGCAGCGCATAACCCCTCCTTTGTAGCCGTGGCGTTATTTAATTAGCACCACGGCACTGCTGACATTTTGAACAAAATCCACTTGAGTGTTTTCTGCTCGGTAAAAAATAGCGCAGCGAACCCTTATTTAAACCCCTGTAATCGGCGCGAGTAGAAGAAAGCCTAGGTGATCTCTGTAGCCTTTTTTAGGATTTGTTTTTCTTCCTCAACTCGCCGGAGTCGTTCCTCAAGTTCACGGATTCTGAGCTGATCGGGAGTCATCGGTGTGGCTTGCGGGGAAATACCGTTGCGTCCCGCTCGAAGCTGACGAACCCATTCATCCATGGTGGACTTACCCACACCCATTGCTTCGGCCGCATCTCGAGTAGAGCACCACTGATTAACAACCAGCTGGGCTCCTACCAATCGAAATTCTGGGCTAAAAATCGGTCTTGTATGATTACTCATTGGCCACCTGATTAGAGGCGATCATATCACCTCTAATCAGGTGGCCAAATTCACTTTGCCACTACATACCCTTTGGCCGTCAAAATTGGGCGTATAAATACAAATCTAAAATATAATACATATATAAATCAATTTGTTAAATGCCAAGTTAAAGTGACGCCGGCCCACCAAAAATACTTCCAAGGAAGGCCTGAAACCCCAGTAAATCTGGGGTTTTTTGTGTCTGAATGGTCTATAGGGTTCTGGGGCCATCTATTGCTGGGATACATCGAGCTAGCCCTTAAGTCTTTAGCCAGCCTGCAACATCGCCCGATAACGACCCGGCGCCTGGCCATACCAACGCTTAAATGCCTTTTGAAAAGCACTCTGATCACTAAACCCTAGTTCTGCTGAAATATCGAGTAGGGCCAACTCACTCCGCGACATCAGTCCAAGCGAGCGCTCCCTCCGCGTCTCATCAACCAAGCTTTTGTAACTGGTTTCAGTACTATTCAAGCGCCGTTGCAGGGTACGAGTACCAATCCCAAGCTGCGCCGAGATATCTTCTAAGCGTGGTACGCCTGCGGCCAATTGATCAACGATGCAATCGCGTACCTCTTTGATTAAACGGACTTCAAACTGCAAGTTAGACATTTCAATGCGCGCCGCTTTCTCCAACGATTTGTGAATAACTGGATGCGGGTATAGTGTTGGCTGGTCAAGCAAAGCTCGGCCAAAATGCACCGCGTTAACTTTTTTCCCAAATTTAACTGGAGCCTCAAACAAATCTTCCATTAACTGTTCACGACCTTCCGCAAGATGAGTAAAGTGCACCTCGCGACTTGTGCCTCCCCGATCTAACATCGGCTTATTCACGCGATACCAATTCGCAAAGAAAAACTCAGCGACATGAAGGGTTGTTTGTTTACGCGGGGGCAGCTGCCAACTCAAACAAGCCGTTTGACTATTAATCTCACTGAGCACCATATCTCCGTGGTCGATCAATAGACGCGAGAAACGCTGCATGGCACTCACCGCCTCACGGCTATTGGCGGCGCTCATGCTGAGATAACCCACCATTCCCCAAGGTGAACGAGAGCAATGCGTGCCGGCATGGGCACCCAAACAGGGGTCATCCAGTAGACTAGCACCCGCGTCGAGAGCCATCTCAAATAACCGCAAGGGTACACGCCCTTGCTCACTGAGATGAGCCTGAGGATTCAATCGCAGCACCGACTGCAGTTGACGAGCACTCACTCCCTGATCCGCTAAATACGCTAAAAGATTATCAAGATACTCTTTACATACCGTAGGCGTTCGCATTTCACATTCCCTTTGCATGACTACTGCCGTACCCATATCATCACGCTGTTATTTTTTTGCCAGCAGCTTTAGTAAGCCACTACCAGAGATTAAGACTAACAATTTCGAGCCAAACTTGTCCCCTTACGCCCCCGAAAGTATTATCATTAGTGACCGTCAATTTTTATCATTTATGGCCATAGTCGTGTATTCATTGTGCAATTAATTGAATTAGAACAGCTCGGCTCCCGATTAATAATCGTACTGTGGCGCCTATTGCAACAACGCTATCCCGAGATCGACTGCGCGGAGTTAGGCCTTCGCTGCAATCTTGGTGAGGAATGGTGGCAGGCACAGGGCAGCAATAAGCTGATAAATGCCTTGGTATTGCTAAACTCCGTGCGCAGCCATGGCGCACCAGCCATAGCTTTAGAAGTTGGTGATCTCACCGATCTCAGCGACCTAGGCTTACTCGGCTATGCCATGCTCACCGCGGCCAATTGCGAGCAAGCCACCAACATCAGCTGCCACGCATTCAGCGATGCCAGCTTTCTGGTAAGAGCACACCTCGAAAGGTCGGAACACCATGGCCTGATCTGCTTTCAACTTACCGAAAATGCGCTACCCATAGAGCAGCTCATTTTGGAATTGTGCAGCGTTGCCGCATGGCGCTATGTGCAGGGCATATTACCCGAGGGGCGTACGGCGAAACCCGACTACGTTGAACTCAGTTGCAGCGCGCCAGATCACGCCACCCGATACAGCGAGTTACTAGGCTGCTCGGTGTATTTTGACTCGCCACGCAATACCATTGCTCTGCCATTGAACTGGTTGCAACGCCCTATTCCCAGTGGCAATGAGCAGCTCCTTATCGCCTGCTCTCAGCATGTCCAGCAAACCCTTGGCGAGAGTTACCGCAGCCCCGGCATTGTCCCCCAAGTAAAACGCCTGCTAATGGCTCGACCGCAAGATTGCGGTTTTAAGCTTGAAAACACCGCTAAAATCCTCCGCTTAAGTCCCCGCAGCCTGCGACGGCATTTAGAGCAGGCTGGCAGTAGCTTTCGACAACTCTGCCTTGATGTACGCATGGAGCTAGCTCGCGAATACCTATACGGCACGCGAATGAGTTTGAAAGAAATCGCATATCAACTGGGCTATAAACACCCCAGCAATTTCAATCGCGCCTTTAGTGACTACTATAATAATTCGCCCCTCGCCATGCGCCGCGCACATTATGCGTCGTTCCAAAAAGCATAGGCGGGCTTGGCATAGCGCGACACAATTGTCGTCAACCGCCCTACTTTTACCACAATGAAAACCCCACAATAGGTGTTTTGCCGGTCTTAGCCACCACGGCTATTTACTAGATATTTTTGTAACGGGGTTAATTATGAATGCAGCTGACAACACACCTATTCTCGTCGGCGTCAGCCAGCGGACTTATCGAGATACTGGCAACACAGATCGTACGCCCACTGATGCATTGCACGATGTATTAGAGCTGGCACTCCAAAACAGTGGTCGCGGTGAGGCACTGCGGGGCGCTATCGACACATTATGCACAGAACCCAGCCTTTTAGAGGTATCACCGGAATTAGGCGCCTTGATCAGCCGCTTTCCAGGCCCGGAACTAGTCAAGCGCCTGGGATTAAACGCAGCGCACTGCCTAAAGGCCCCTGATGGCGGCAATGGCCCGCAAATGTTAATTAACCATTTTGCCAAACAACTGCATGAAGGCCAGCGCCGTGCAGTAGCCATTTGCGGCGGCGAACTGACGGCCAGCTTCAAAAACTTACTCGGTGGCGGTGGCGGCATCAGTCACTGGCCGAACGGTGCCGAGGGCAAAACACAGCAACCCTGGCCCGAGCGCAGCGGCACCCACGCTGAAGAACTCCGTCACAATCTGTGGCTACCTACTCATATGTACGCGCTGTTTGAAAATGCCCTGCGTCACCGCTACGGACACAGCTTAAGTGAACATCAACAGCATATGGGCAACATCATGCTGGGCCTAAGCGACACCGCGGTCGCCAACCCAAACGCATGGTCTTACCAGCGTCCGCGCAGTGTGCAACAACTGGCTAGCTTCGAAGAACGCAGCCCCTGCATCGCCTTACCCTACAACAAATATCTCTGCGCTCAGATGAATATCGACATGGCTGCCGCCGTTATCATGACCACCGTTGGTACAGCACGTGAACTCGGCATCAACGAAGATCAATGGATCTATCTCAACGGCTGCGCGGATGTAAACGAAGTGTGGTTTGTTGCCGAGCGCGCCGATTTATCGCGCTCTACCGCAGTCACTCTCGCTGGCGAAACTGCGCTAGCACGTGCCGGATGCCGTATTGACGAAATAGCCTTAATGGACATTTATAGCTGTTTCCCCTCCGCCGTGGAAATGGCCTGTGAATCTCTGAATATTGATCCCTTCGGCGATCGCCCACTCAGTCTGACCGGCGGCCTACCCTATTTTGGTGGCCCTGGTCATAGCTATAGCTTACACGCGGTTGTCACCTTGGTTGAGCAACTTCGTGACCGCCCCAATGACAAGGGACTGATTACTGCCAATGGCTGGTATATGACCAAGCAATCCATTGGCATTTACAGCGCAAAACCCCGCAAGGCGCAATGGGAGCGCGGCGACGATGCGCCGCTACAAGCTCAGGTTGATGCGCAAGTTCACCCAGTCATCGACGCAGCGCCCAATGGCAGTGGCCGCATCGATAGCTTCACCATAGTTTGCGATAACAATGGACCTCAGCAAGGCATTATTATTGGTAGCTTAAACAGCGGTGCGCGCTTCGTTGCCCACACTGAGCAAGACGATGTGTTATTTACACAGCTGATGACAGATGATGTCATCGGCCAACGCGGCGTGGTGTCTAGCGGCAAAGAACACAATCTATTTCGTTTTAACTGAGGCAAATTTAAGACCTAAAAAAACCGGCAATTGCCGGTTTTTTTAGGTCTATGGAAACACTGTTTAAGCTAACGCAGCTGCACCTTCAGTACTGCTTAGCAACGTACGTAAAATAACTTGGCACTCACTCCGACTCATCAAAATAGCCACTGGGTAGCCTGCGCCTTCTTTTACCGCAGCGATGGCAATTGCCGGAATATCAGCTTCTTTTAAACTGTCTAGTTGATCGGGAATACCTAGGCGTCGATTTAAATCTACAACGGCCTCAATGAATTTTGCGGCAGCCTGTTCATCCGTTTCGCTACTACCGGCTACTTCAATAAGCCGTCCCAATTTAGCCAGTGGCTGCTGTGACGCCTTCGCCATGAAGCGCAATACTTCAGGCATCACTAAAGCATTGGCCAAACCGTGAGGCGTGCCATAATGACGCCCCAACTGGTGAGCAATGGCATGCACATTGCCCACTCCGGCATCATTAATTGCCATGCCAGAATAGTAGGCTGCAATCGACATTTGCTCCCTAGCTATCGCATCGTTACCGTCTTTATAGGCGCGGGGCAAATATTCAAAAATCATTTTTACCGACGCGTAACCATAAGCGTTACTGCTGTCTGTGCCCCATAGGCTAATATACGTTTCAATCGCGTGGGTTAGGGCATCCATTCCCGTTGCCGCCGTGATAGCCGCTGGCATTCCGAGCAATAAATCGGCGTCTAGCGCAACGGCCTTTGGCAACATTTTCGGATCGGCAATAAAGAATTTTTCATGGCTTTGTTGATCAGAAATAACCGCAGCAATCGTCGCCTCTGAGCCGGTGCCCGAGGTTGTTGGTAAAGCAAAAAGTGGCAAGGGAGCCTGCTTCACTTTGAAGTAGCCGACCAATTTAGTGGCATCTCTACCGTTGCTTGCTGCCGATGCAATGGTTTTAGCGCAGTCAATAGATGAGCCGCCGCCAATGGCAAGTACCGCATCACAGTTATGTTGCGCCTGTAGCGCAAGCCCTGCGGCGACCATATCAAAGGTCGGGTCGGGTAAGGTGCCGTCATAAACAATACAGTCAACCCCTTCTTCTGTCAGTACATCTACCGCACGTGCAACAATACCTAAGTTAACTAATGGTTTATCACTCACCACTAACACTCTACGAATACCTTGCCGAGCAATGTGACGGCAAAGCTGTGCGGTGCTGCCTTGACCAGTAAACGCCATGTAGGCTAGCGACGGCATTAACTTAAAAGGAATAGCAATCAATGCTAAATAGCTGCGCTGTAATAAGGTTCTTAAAAACTTACTCATCTTAAACTCCACTTATTCGACGATCGAAAACTATATAGAATATTGCAAAAAAACCGCACGCGAGGGTGCGAATCATCAGTATTTACACCAATTCGTCGCGGTACTTCGGAACGATGCTTACTCGCAGTTCTTTTTTCAATATCTTACCGCTGGGATTCCTGGGCAATGCTGCCACATAGTCTAGGTACTTGGGCATCTTGAAGCCCGCGAGTGTTTCGCGGCAGTGGTTCGTTAACTCCTCGATAGTAATCTCGCCCTGATCACCGGCCACCAATATCGCCAATGGAACCTCGCCCCACTTCGCGTCAGGGATTCCTATCACTGCTGCGTCAGCAATTTTAGGATGACTCATGAGCACATTTTCAATTTCCGCGGGGTAAATATTCTCACCGCCTGAGATGATTAAGTCTTTAACCCGATCTTTGATGAATAGATAACCATCCTCATCAAGGTAACCGGCATCACCGGTATGAAGCCAGCCATCAACAAGCGTCTTAGCAGTGGCTTCTTCGCTTTTCCAATAGCCTTTCATCACCTGCGGGCCACGGCCCAATATTTCACCTACTTCACCGGTGGGCAAAGTATTACCCTGATCGTCCACTATACGCAACTCAGTACCAAACACCGCGCGGCCGCATGATCGCAACAACTCTGGTTTGCCCGTCAAGGCGCGCACATGGTCGTCATTGGTTAAGAAGGTCAACGCCGTAGTTGACTCTGTCTGGCCGTAACCCTGATAGAACTCACAGTCGAACACCTCCAGGCAGCGATTCAGTAAATCGACCGAAATTGGCGAAGCGCCATAATTTATCCAGCGCAGGTTAGGAAAATCGTATGCCTCAATATCCGGCACACAAGCCAAAGAGAACTGCAGCATGACAGGGACAACCGACACATAGGTGATATTGTCATTAGCCAAGGTTTCTATCATGCCCACGGGATCGTAATCACGGTGCAGAACGAGATCGCAGCCATAGTAAATTGCCATCAAGGCACCAACCAAACCTAATGCGTGAAAGGTGGGGGCAATGATCAAGGCGCGGTCGCCGGCACGCGGCGCACGGCCAGTTGTCAGCGGCGCTTGAATACTATTGCAGATGAGATTGTGGTGCGTCAGCAAGGTCCCTTTTGGTAAGCCAGTGGTACCACTGGTGTACATTTGAAACAGCACGTCATCATTTTTAATACCTACTGGCGTCGGTTCCGCCGCCTCTACTAGCCAGCTATTTAAAGCAACTGCGCCGTCCAGCTGGCCGACAATCGATATTTGCTCAACTCCCGCAAGATAGCCACCTATCAAGGGGCCAAATTCAGCATCAACAAATAATAAACGGGCTTCTGCGTTTTCGGCGATAAAGCCAACTTCGTCGGCCGTAAGTCGATAATTAATACCTACCGGCACCACCCCCGCCCGAGCGCACCCTAAGAAAACCAGTAGATTATCCAGCGAATTTTTAGCCAATATCGCCACCCGATCACCTTTGCTAACGCCGCGCGCCTGCAAACTGGCCGCTACGCGACCAAGCTTATGCCACGCCTGTGCATAGCTCAGTTGATGATCGGCATCGCTGCCAAATGCCGCATCAGGACGCATCTTCACCTGAAAGGCGAGGTAATCAACAAAACTGTCAAACATCTACTTATTCCTTTTTATTTGGTAGAGCGAGTCGCGATGGGGGGCTAGGCCGCATCGGTTGAATGCCTACAACGCTAAAATCACTGCCATTAAGAAAACTGCTATTAGCTATAATAAGCGAATTTATTTATCGGATATATTCAACAACTTACTGAGATCTACCCGCTCATCAACTGCGAAACCCTTTTCAAAGCGTGCCTAAAGCAAAGATACCGTGTGCCATTTTCTCGGTTATTTCCAATATATAGCAAAGCATTAACCACAATAGACTATCAGTGTTGCTTTAAAGTGCTTAGTCCTCAGGCGCCTTTTGTTGGCAACGCCCGACTTCAGACACAACACGACTCGCTGCATTAGCAAATCCCCGGCAGCAACGAATCGCTTTATGCACTTAGCCTAACGTTTAGTATTTCTGCAGTTTCAGCGCCAATTTGCGCAAGCTCACGCCTCAGGCATAAAAAAGCCCAGCACTAAGTCTGGGCAAAAGCATAAAGACCGCTTTATTTAAAAACGCATAACACCCTCGATGGCAATGCTGCGCGGCGCATCTGTAGCAGCAAAATGCGCCCCTACAAATAGCGGAACATCATTACCACTTGAGCGTGTCATTTCATTTGTTAAGTTCTTAGCGATCAACGCCACTTCCCAACCCTGATCAAAGTGCAACAATGATACGCGACCATTGATCTTGTAATACGCTTCTTGCAGATCTGATTCATCACGGTCTTGAGTGTAAAAGTACTCATCGCTGTAATTGAGGTCCAACTGCAAACGCAATTCCATCGTGCTGGCAATTGGCTGAACATATTGACTGGTCAAGCTCGCCGATACTTCAGGTGCATAATCTGTCCCTTCGCCCGAGAGGTCCTGACGACAATTAGGGTTACCGGCACGATAAGCTGCATCGGTTTGCTCGGCATTACACGGTCCATTGATAAAAGACGTGAAGTAGGAATCTAGCCATGCCATTGATGCGCCAACAGTTAAGCGGTCGCTCAATGCCCAACGCATATCTGCCTCTATCCCCTGGGTAATGGACTCTGCAGCATTACCTGCCACGTACCCTGTCAAGGTAAAGTTACTGACCTGACGATTCATAAACTCAGTGTAAAACAACGCTGCATTGAAGGTCGCTGCGCCGTCGAGCAAGGTAGTTTTTACCCCAAGTTCAAAGGTGTCAGCTTCTTCGTCCTCATAGGTAAAGGCATTCTGACTCGCGGTGGTGTCACTGGCGTTAAAACCACCATCTTTAAAGCCTTTTGCGTAGCGGAAATAGCTCATAACATCTTCATTGGCATACCACTGCAAATTAAACGCTGGCGACACATTGGCGACTTTGCGAGCATTGCTAATATTGTGGTTTTCCGAATTATTCAATGCCCCAGCAATAA
>JBLHPB010000088.1:0-12195 GCA_047624025.1 Zhongshania sp. | reverse complement strand
AGCGCTGACGGGGCACCACAATACGAGGACAATACATTTTCGCGCTGGGGAGCATCGGGCTTGGCCGCAGTATGGGCAGAGTCGAATACGCGCGACGCTATTTTCAACGCACTGCGAAACAAAGAAACCTTTGCTACTTCCGGTCCTCGTATTCAGTTGCGATTTTTTGCCGGTCACAATTTCCCGAGCAATATGCTAACCCGCAGCGATCCAATTAAAACCGCCTATACCCTCGGTGTCCCCATGGGCAGTAACGTCACGGCGCAGGATGTGGCACCGACATTTCTCGCGTGGGCGGTGCGCGACGCAAACAGCGGGCCGCTACAACGCCTCCAAGTCATTAAAGGCTGGATAGATGATCGCGGGCAACCACAGGAACGCATCTTCGACGTCGCCTGTGCACCCGGCCTTACAGTCGATCCGGCGTCGGGCCATTGTATTGACGACGCTTCCAGCGTCAATTTAACAGATTGCAATATCGACACCGATACCGGAAGTTCCGAATTGAAAAGCATGTGGACAGATCCCAACTTTGAGCTAGGGCAAGACGCATTTTATTACCTCCGTGCGCTGGAAGTGCCAAGTTGCCGTTGGTCAACATGGGATTCGATGCGTGCAGGTACACCGCGAAACCCAGCTTTACCGCCCACCATTCAGGAGCGGGCCTGGTCATCTCCTATTTGGGTTAAGAGCAAGTAAGTCTTTATGCGACACTATTTATATACAGAACACTTTTTCAAAGGAATTAGGTCATGATTAGATTGAGGTCCATTGCGGCGCTGTCTTTCGCAGCACTGCTAGCATCTGGCTATGCAACAAGCGAAGGAATTACAGATGCAAGCCTGAGTAAGCGTATCCCTCTGCCAGAGGGCGCAAGCGAAGAACTAAAAAAATCAATTGAGAGTCGCCCTCCCATTAGTATTTCTCAAGCAATACAGCACGAGATACCGAAGGATACTAATGATTTGATTAAGTTAATCAACAAAAGAAACAAGTTTCGGGCTGCGCGTGACATTAAAACGCTAGAACAGTCTTCGGTATCAATTCGCAGAGAAACGCTTGAGGGTGTTTCCGTCAATTGGTTAATGCCATCAAGCATAAACCCGAACCACCGCAATCATCTCTTTATTCATTTGCATGGCGGTGCTTATCTGATGGGGGCTGGTGATGCAGGTATTCAGGAAGGCATTATCATTGCCGAAAAACTCGGTATAGCAGTAGTGTCTATCGATTATCGCATGCCACCATTACACCCTTTCCCCGCAGCAGTTGACGACGTTGTAGCCACCTACCGCGCCCTGCTTAAAAAACATTCAAATCAAAGTATTGCGATGGGCGGGACCTCTGCTGGTGGCGGCCTGACATTAGCCGCAACCCTACGCTTCAAACAACTTGACTTGCCGCTTCCCGGTGCTTTGTATGCAGGGACGCCATGGGCAGATCTCAGTGAAACAGGAGACTCCTATTTTATCAATGAGGGCATTGATCGAGTACTCGTCACCTATAAAGGCATTTTGGCAGGTGCAGCTAGGCTTTATGCAAATGGTAGGGATCTTAAGGATCCGCTGTTATCGCCTGTTTATGGCGACTTCTCGGGCTTTCCACCTACCTACCTAGTTACTGGTACGCGCGATCTATTTCTTAGCGCAACCGCACTTACGCATCGTAAATTACGTCGCGCAGGCGCGTTAGCCGACCTCAATGTTTACGAAGGTGTTTCACATGCGGATTATCTATTGCAAGATTTACCAGAATCTGGCGAAGTTTTTGAGGAACTCAACAAATTCGTAAGCAAGCATTTACGGTAAAACTGCCGTATAGGCAAGCCTGGCCGGCTGATACGGGATTGCTTTTCCTGGCTGGAATCTGGTATCGAATTGGCTCGCGGTCTTCGTCGCGCCAGCGCGCAATGACTGGCATTCTGAATTGATGAGGCCACCTTCAGCAGGCACTACTCAACCAATATGGCAACGGCGTCTAATGCGCCTGAAAGATTCCCTTCAATGTCGCCGGCCTCAGCACGGCGCTGTGTGACATGGACATTACAGCCGGCAACTTGTCGACCGACGCGGATCGTTCGCACTGAAGTATACGGGCTTGCGCTGTTACAACGCCATGCAACAGCTACATCGCCTGTCCCGGCAACGACCTCGCGCTGATTCTGTCAACGCTTGAATGCCTCCTGAAGAACCAAGACCCGTCAACTCAATCCAATGTTGCACCCGTCGACATTTACACAGAGCAATTTTGCTTGGCCGGTGACGTCATCGTGGAGCTAAATGTGACGACGTTCTTAATCTCAATATTCTGGGAATATAAGCGCTTAACACCTATCCGCTATTTTCTTTCCGACTGATATCAATCGAACGTAACCTGAAGACGCAAGGATATTTTCCTGGGGCTGTTCAAGAAGTAGAATTTGTCTTCCAGCGTATTATTGGCACCTCTATCGGAGGTATAGGATGAAACATTGATATCATTTTCTAAGTTTACCGCCGTAAGTGACAGGGCCGGCTTTCCTGGCCAAGTTTCATTTGCAACTCGTATAGAGGCATTTACACTATCAATTTGGTCGACATCTATTGGAATTTCCCACGAATTTTTCGACACACCTTGGTAGGTGAACCCTAAATTCGCACCTATATTGAAGTTACCCAAATATCCTTTCCAGTTTATATTGGTATTGCCCGTCCACAGCGGCGATCCCGGATTTATATCACCCTTTTTTGCTTCTGCATCACGAGCTTGAAAGGCCTCGTCATTGCGAGCATCGTTATAGGCACCGCTAAGCGAATAATCAAATCCGAAAGGTAAAATAACCCGAAAGTTAAACTCGGCACCTTTAACTGTTGAACCACCAAAATTATTGATATATGCAACAGCACCGATACGGCTGGTATCATACAAACCTTGCTGAGCATTTTCCCATTTTATGAAATAGGCTGTTATATCGGCCAAAAATTGCCCATCAAACCATTCACTGCGCATGCCGAGTTCGTAGTTCCAAACGGAATCCGGCTCAAACTCCAGTGGAATGGCGTCTGACTGCAATGCATTAACATTGATACCGCCAAAACGAAACCCTCGAACGGCACTGGTGAAAAATGCTAGGTCGTCGTTTGCATTCCAGGTGAACGCGATCTTTGGGTTAAATTCCTCTACGTTTTGGTCGACAGATTCCGGGGGAAAGGTGTCCTGCGTTAAGAGTGGCGCAATAGGTGGAACTTCACTTGCTACTGGCGCCTCAATACGGGCGCTATTTAAGTTTTCTCCGCCGGTATGCTGTTTAAAATAGCGGCCACCTATATTTAATACAAATATGCCCTCACGAAAATGACGGGTAATATCAAAAAATATCGCCTCTTCTTCCGTTAGTGCGTCAATCTCAGTAATTACTGTTTCGGCGATAGTCGCTAACGATGGAGGAGCAGCTATATTTGAGCCAACTTGCACGAACTGGTCGGCTTCGGATTGCACAGCACCGATTAGGTAGTCAGTGTTGCAAAATAGCCAGAAACGGCAATCTGCACCTATCGATCCGGCCATCCGCGCCTCGAGCGTAGCCTGCTTCGAATTAGCTTTAATGGGTACAGTGCCTCGCACGCCAGTATCTTCTGTGTCTATGTTACCGCTGGCATCTCGATTTTGTACCATCGACTTATCAAGCTGGCTGGCCACTACAGTGATATCGAAATCGTCTCTAGGAGCCCAGTTCAAATTAATGATTCCCATCTCTACCAGAGAATTAGAAGGCTCGAGAAAGTATTTATTATCAGTCTCGTATCTATCCGGGTAGCCTGAGGTCGCCGCGTCAGGCTGATCTAGCGTCCGCTCAAGCACTGACGCGAGAGCCGAAAAATTTGATGTTATATTCCATGCTAATTGCGCTCGCCATGTCCGTGCATCAAATGAATTAACATCATCTCTTTCATTATTTAAATCGTCGATATAACCGGCTTCATGTCGATCCGTAATGGTATACCTGGCCGCTAACACATCTTCAATTAGGGGCAGATTGATCATCGCGTTGTATTCTTTACCTTTGTCGTCGCTATTACTAAATTGTGAATTCGCTCCCGAAAAAATAGCACGAAAACCATCAAAATCAGGCTTGGCTGGAGAATAGCGGACCGCACCAATGAGTCCGGACCCACCAAACAACGTTCCCTGCGGTCCTTTTAATATTTCAACCGTCGCCATATCAAAAGGTTCAATGGCGGGTTGCACGCCAAAAACCGTTGGATTAATCAATGCAACATCTTCGTAGAAGAAGCCATAAGGTCTGTTATAGAATCTCGCTGCGAACGACGTGCCTATTCCTCGAATATTGATTGATTGGCCGTCAGCTTCCGCGCGGTTTGTAAAGGTAACACCAGGCGAAAGTTCAATTAAATTTTCAAGTGACACAATGCCTCGCTCAACAAGATCTTCGCCAGTAAAGGCATCAATACTAATCGGAAGTTCTCGAACAGAGCGTTCCCTTTTAGTGGCAGTAACCATAATTTCTTCGATTACACGTTTACCCTTCAGGGTTTCGGGCTGATCTTTAGCCGCCATTGTTTCGATTGAGGCAAACATCAATATAATGGCAACTGATAATGAGGTGCTAAAATTACTGCGAACCTTATTCATAAATTTATACGCCCAACAATTAATTAGAAGTAGTTCTAAATAGCTCAATTCTCAATGGCTTTTTTATTTTCTCATCTCAAATAGCGGCAAGGACTCAGCCCCACCTATGCGGTCAAGTAAACCGATGGGTGGCGATTAACGGCAGAACATCTACAAATCAATTCTCTAATGCAATACCTTTGGGCACAACGACAACTTTTGTCCGGTAAAATCGCTTGGCTTATCTAATATCGACAAATTAGCTCCTCTAAATCAAGCGCGGATTAAAATCCGAAGTGCATCAAAGTTTAAGCTGCTAACGCAGCCCTATGTTCACCCATTAGTTAACCTGGATTTTTGAATCCCAGGTTTTTTCTTGGACGAGAATTTAGTTTATTTACCGCGCGCTTCACTTCCGCTTGGCTCACTACCTTAAAATTGGTTCTTTTCGGAAAATACTGCCGTAAGAGACCGTTAGTGTTGTCATTTAAACCCCGCTCCCAAGAGCTGTAAGGATGAGCAAAGTAAAATTCGGTTAAGAGCGCCTTGCTGATTCCCTCATGGTACGCAAACTCTTTGTCATTGCCGGCCGTTATACTAAGCACGGACTCCTTATAGGGCTTGAGCAGCATAATTGTCGCCTTGCTGACCGCTTGAGCGCTCTTACAGTTAACCTGTGCAGGCACGGTGAAATTCGTTACGCGCTCAACAATAGTCACTAGAGCGCCACTGTTGCCTTTGCCGATTACCGTGTCTATCTCCCAGCCACCAATACACGATTTATCATCAACGATGCCTGGCCGACCCTCTATGCTCACGCGATTCTTTATCTGCCCCGTGTCGATGTACCGTTACGACGCTTGTCATACTTCTTGCCCAGTTGACGAGGATGCGTATAAAGGTCGCCGCCTGCCTGCTTATTCGCCCAAACATAAAGGTAAATACTTTCATGGCTTATCAAGCGATCTTGATCAGTCAGCCGCCAGCCAGATATCCGCTCTGGACTCCACTCTATGCGTAATTTCAATTCAATTGACGCTATCATTTCTGACGTCATTCTCGTCGGCTTTACCGCCACTTCACACCTCAGGACAGCTTTCCTGTGTGCTTGTTTATGACGATACACTCTGCCTCCGGTGTTTCTAGCCAGCTCCCGGCTTACCGTTGACTGGCTCACCTCAAAAATGTCGGCTAGCTTACTTTGCGTGCATTTTCTTTGCTTTAGGGCAGCTATCTGGCATCGTTGGGCATAGCTCAGTTGCTGGCAAGTTCCCATCATTACTTCATCTCTTGCCGGAGAAAAAGGGGGGCTTACCTTCAGCTGGCCGCTTCTTCTACCTGATCAGATGATGCACTTCGGATTTGAATCCACGAGATATTAACTTATCAGCTACAGGACCAAATTTCCTTTATTTACAAAGGATTAGTAGGCTAAAACACTAATAACCGTCGGTTGAACCTGGCCATAATGCTAATTTTTTCTACAACCTCGGTGTATTGGTGTTATAGCAACTACACTTGAAGTGTGGCCCAAGTCTGAGTCTTTGGAATATGTTGAAAATACATAATGCGCTTTTATTACTTTTGCTATTTTTGCCCTTAACCGTAGCAGCCGCTAATAAAGCATGGTTGCTGGATATACAAGGGCCCATTGGGGTTGCGACAACGGAATATGTTGTCTCCAGTATCGACTCTGCTCATGCAACGCTAGCCCCGGACAAGCCAGACCTCATCATTTTGCGTATGGATACACCTGGTGGGCTGGACACGGCTATGCGTCAAATTATTCAGCGTATTTTATCATCGACCATCCCTATTGTTGGCTACGTTTATCCGCGAGGTGCCCGGGCAGCCAGTGCCGGCACCTATATTTTGTATGCCACTCATATTGCCGCCATGGCCCCTGCTACGACCCTTGGGGCGGCAACACCGGTACAAATAGGAGCGACCCAATCCCCAGGAACATCAGAGAGTGATAAAGATCCTCAAAAAACACAACCTGCCAGCACCATGGAACGAAAAATAACGAATGATGCTATCGCTTATATCGAAGGTTTAGCTGACCTAAGAGGCCGCAACCGCCAATGGGCCGCTGAGGCCGTCCGCTCTGCAGCCAGCCTGTCATCCATTGATGCCTTAAAACAGCAGGTGATAAATATTATTGCGGTGGATACAGCGGATCTTTTACATCAGCTTGGAGGCAGGCTGGTTACATTGCCTGACAAGGAGGTAATACTTGATACCAGTAATACCGAGCTTGTCACGGTAAAAGCGACTTGGAGGCAGGAATTTTTATCTGTTATTAGCAATCCAAGCATAGCGTACGTGTTGATGATCATAGGTGTGTATGGGCTAATTTTTGAATTCTCTAATCCCGCGAGTGGGGTGTTTGGGATTATTGGAGCAGCCTGCTTTCTCCTGGCTCTATATGCTTTTCAGGTTTTGCCGGTCAATTACGTAGGGGTGTCTTTCATTATATTAGGTGCCGGGTTGATGTTAACCGAAGCTTTTGTGCCAAGCTTTGGAATATTTGGCATTCTCGGTACGGTAGTGTTGATCATAGGTTCGGTTATTTTAATCGATTCCCCAGAGCCGGCGTTACAAATAGCCTGGCCTCTTATTTTTGCGGTCGCTTTAGCCAGTGCAGGTTTTACGTTCTTGACCTTAGGTATGTTATTAAAAAACCGCCAACAGCCTGTTGTTAGCGGTGTAGATACTCTGATTGGACGTATAGCTCAAATTGAATTGATACATGAAACTAAAGCCCTAATCCGCTTACAAGGCGAACTGTGGCAAGTACAAGCAGACGGCCCTCTTAAAACCGGTGATTCCGTCAAGGTGATCTCCGTCAACGGGCTAATATTAAATGTGAGAAAACAACCGGAGGTTCAGTAAAATGAATAGCACAATTTCCCTACAGTATATCTGGATGCCTTTGATTTTTTTACTGTTAATCTTTGCTTTTTCGATGTTTCGTATACTTCGGGAATACGAACGTGGCGTTATTTTCTTCTTAGGACGTTTTGAAAAAGTAAAAGGGCCTGGTCTAATTATTGTCATCCCTATCATTCAGCAAATGGTGCGTGTGGATTTACGTACTGTGGTGATGGATGTGCCGACCCAGGATGTGATTTCACGGGATAATGTCTCGGTCAAAGTCAACGCTGTCGTGTATTTTAAGGTTGTTGATCCGGAAAAAGCCATTATTCAGGTTGCGGATTATCTGGAGGCTACCAGCCAACTATCACAAACCACCCTGCGCTCGGTACTCGGTCAGCATGAACTTGACGACATGCTGGCAGAGCGTGAACAACTTAATGCAGACGTTCAAAGTATATTGGACAAACAAACGGATGCTTGGGGGATTAAGGTTTCTAATGTGGAAATAAAACATGTGGATCTGGATGAAAGTATGATCAGGGCTATAGCTCAACAAGCAGAAGCTGAACGGTCGCGACGAGCCAAGGTTATTCATGCATTAGGAGAGCACGAAGCAGCAGAAAAACTGCTCAGTGCCGCCATTACTCTGGCAAAACAACCTGAGGCCTTGCAACTCAGATACCTTCAGACTTTGACTGAGATTGCGGGGGATAAAAGCAATACGATTATTTTTCCTATTCCGATGGATTTGTTAAGTGGTTTACTGACAACGATCAAGAATCAACCAGAATGATCAATAACTTAAGCAGCAATGTTCTGTCACTTATGCCGAGTGATCACACCGTTGTAAGTGGGTGAGTCATAGCATTGCTAGGGTAAAATCATGAATGGTAGCGACATCAAGCTACAGCGATGATACGTTATTAAAAATGGTTTTAAGTTCTGGAGGCAAGCGATTGCACGATCGATTTAAAGTACTGGTTAGAATTCGTTATTCCGACTGCGACGCCCAAGGCGTTATGTTTAATGCTCGCTACGGTGAATACGTGGATGTCGCGGTGACTGAGTTTTATCGACGCGCCTTCGGTAGCTATCAGGATATGCTTGATATGGGCCTTGATAGTCAAGTGGTGTCTTTATTAATAGAGTGGAAGTCACCCTGCGCCTTCGACGATGTGGTCGCCATTAGCATTACAGACATTAGACTGGGAAAGACATCATATACCATTCAATTGCAGTTCACCGATGTTGAAACACAGCGAGAAATTGCCAGCGCAAAAATCGTATACGTGATGGTAACGGCGATTGAACATCAGAAAACCGCTATACCCGATGATTTCCGCGCGCTATTGATTAAGCCCCTATCTGGCATCGTCAATTTAGCGGGCGTTTAGTCTGTCTAGCCAATCTGTTCACAATCCACATTTAATCGCTTAGGCTCATGGCTTGGACTTGTTGAGGAATCAAGTGCCCAGCCTTAACATAAATAAGCGCACCGTCTTCTTTTGTAAACGGAGTATGCCGACTCAGATGCGGGCTGCGTAACCAAGAACCTTGTGGATAAGCACCGTGCTCGTCGTGAAAAGTACCTTCTATAACAAAGATTTCTTCACCACCCCAATGTTGGTGGGTGCTAAATTGTGTATTGGGCGCCCACTTTACTAGGGCTACGTGCTCGCCTTCAAATTCATGTAGTGGCATGACGGTTAGTCCATCAACAAGGCCCTGTCGCCAAGGTGCTGTGTGCGTATCAATTACTGTTTGCTCTTTGTCCGCATTACTAAACTGGTGTAGTTTGACGAAAATAGTTGCGCCATCTTTTCCTATACTGGGTTTGTGTGAGGTTCCGATTGGGTTACGTACATAGCTACCCTTGGGATAGTTCTGGTGCTCGTCTGAAAAAACGCCATCTAGCACCAAATACTCTTCACCACCTGAATGAAGGTGTGTTGAAAATTCACTGAATGGCGCATATCTAACAATCGAGGTGGCTCTAGCGACCTCATCGCCGATTCTGTCGAGCATCATGCGTTCGACACCTGGCATAGGGGAATCGACCCAGCGATAATCTCCTGAACGAATGACAATACGCTGTTCGAAATCAGCGTGAATGTAAGTGGTCATGTACAAGCCTCACAGAAACAAAAAGATCATTAAAAATGTACCGCAACACCAGTGGCATTTAAATGATTAAGGCAACGCTTTAAGCGTGTTGAATCAGAACAGTAGTGTCGTTCACGAAACAAAAAACGAATACATTACTCAACCGTGTAAAAGGCCGAAATATGGGAACATTGGTGACAGGGTAACTCATAACCTCACAGTGCGATTAAGAGACTATAGTACCCTGCAGAACACCTTAATGGTCAGCCCATAAAAAGAATAATTTTTAAGAATGGAGTTATTTCATGGCTTAAATGTAAATAACCCTAGGCAACGACAATATCGCAATAAGGACACCGTAAAAAAGCACTAGAAATCCACCAATCTCTTCGGCTATCAAGGTCTACATACAAAGTGGCGTCATCCTTGATGATATTATTAGCTGGCCCATAGCATGGGAGCCTTTAGCCGATTGTCGGTATTTTTAAGTAAGCCGTGAATAAGATATGTCGTCATTGCCGTAGCGAAATACAACACCCCCACCCCACGGAAATGATTTTAACCCTATTTGAACGCTGACTTACATCTGTTAACTTTGTCAATCAGGAACTGAAATTGGCCAAATCCACCATTGTGGACGACCTGTTTGCGCTAGCTGCAAAACTACCGTGGAAGCTCTGTATCACACTCGCCATTGGCTTCGCATTAGCGTTACACCCATTATCAGTGATCGACCAACCCGTCGCTAACGGCCTCCAGGACTTATTCAAAGCACTGTTTACAGCAGGTGCTAGCGTTTCCGTACTAATAAGCCAATGTATGGTGCCCGGAGCACTATTATTTGGCGCTATTGTTGAACTCATGCAGCGCCGTCACGGAAAGGACTTACCAACGCAAACGGCGCGTAGGCGCAGGCAAAGGCATTGCGTACACGTTTATCGCCACAGTTTGAACAGGTAGTTGGCGCCATCTTCAGGGGACAGGGCTGTCAGGTAGAGGAGCGCGGATTGGGTGGCTCTTATGGCGGTGTAGACGTGGTACGCATGCGGGGGAAAGATCAGCACTTTCACACTCGAATTAAATACTTACAGGTAGAAAATAGGGTCAAGCTATCTTGCAAATTTCAGTCTTAAATGGCGCAAAATTAAATACTATTCAACAGGCATGCAAACTACCGTATTCTATGTGTAATAAGAACTATTGTGAGTAATTGATGAAAACCCTTGATGTCATTTCATGGTCTATCTTTCCGGTGACGATTGCCGCCGTGCTGCTTGGCGGAGTTTGGGCTATTGATGCCGGCCATGCGCCGAGCCTGGTAGCTGGAATTGGAACATTTACGAGCCTAGTGCTGGTGGTGACATTGGAGCGTTTACTTCCCTACCGTAAAGAGTGGAATCAAGGGCAAGGCGACCTGCGCGCAGACTTGCTGTATCTGCCTAGCTACTTTGGCATCAACGCGCTGGTGCAGCCCCTCGTCGCCGCCGGGGTTGTACTGGGTGGTGCCATGTTGTCGAATGCGTTGGGCATAGGCCTATGGCCCTCAGAGTGGCCATTGCTCGGTCAGTTCCTGTTGGCCTGCATAGTCGTGGAGTTTTTCGACTACTGGCCTCATCGGTGGCTACACGAAGTACCTTTTCTATGGCGCTTTCATGCCATTCACCACAATCCAAAAAGATTGTACTGGCTTAATGCAACGCGAGCACATTTTGGCGAAGTTGTGTTTCGCGGTGTGATTAATGCTGTGCCGCTGGCACTGGCTGGTGCAAGCGCGGAAGTGCTGGCAATGGTGGGATTGACGAATTCTCTACTTGGACTGTTCCAGCACGCGAATATCAACTTTAAACTCGGTCCGTTAACTTGGATCTTCAGCGTTGGCGAAATGCATCGCTGGCATCATTCGCAAAAGCTGTCTGAAGCAAATCATAATTACGGTAGTAACTTCCTGTTTTGGGATGTGGTGTTTGGCACCCGATTCCGTGATGCGGATAGATCTGGTCCGGAGCGCTTGGGAATCGAAAATGACGCCATTCCTGCCAGCTGGTGGTCGCAGCTGTCGGTGCCTTTCAAAGAGCATAAAAATGATTAATGGTGGGAGCCCGTTGATTTGTACTTAATACTGCCTCAGGTTTTGCACTTTAAAAATGACTAACTGCGAGTCGCACTTTCGCGTGTTAATTAAATCCTTACAGGTAGATAACGGTGTCAATTGTCATTAGACACCCATAAATTGAATGGTAAATAAATGCACCCACTAATTGAAGATGTTTAGCGTGAGGGGCTTTCGCGCCGGCACTTTCTGCGTAATTTTTTCCTTACGGCCGGCGGCGTTGCCAGCGCACGCTATCTGACGGCTTGCGGCGGTTCTTCAAGCTCAATAGGGCTACCGGCTGCGGTCAACCCTTTTTTTGAAAGCGGGTTTACGACGATGGGGCCATTGTTGCCTACTGGGTTTACCTCTCGTGTGGTGGCTGAATACAACGTGAACGTGATTGCCGATGATGGAAGCGATACCGGTTATGCATGGCATACCGATCCCGATGGTGGCGCAACATTCAGTACGGATGATGGCGGATGGATTTATGTGAGCAACTCAGAGCG
>JBLHPB010000087.1:0-12309 GCA_047624025.1 Zhongshania sp. | reverse complement strand
GGCGTGCGGATTTCGTGGCTGGTATTGGCGAGAAATTCGGATTTTATCCTACTGGCATTGACGGCTTCGCGGCGCGCCAGATCCAGCTCAATATTTTGTATTTCAACGGTCTCCAAAGTTTCACGTAAATCAGTATTACTGAGTTCAACGCTCTGTTGTAAATCCTGTAATTCACTTTGATGGGCACTATTTAGTAGGTTGAGCTCATCGGCAATTTCGCTGAATTCGTCATTGCCAGGAATGTGGGCGTGAAAGTTTTTGTGGCCACTGGTCATGCGTCTTAGGGCTTGGCGTAAGGTGTTCAGGTCGTAAGAAATCGATTGATTAATGTAGCTGGTTAAGCTCACACAAATTAGAAAAGCACTGACCAGAAAAATTATCCCAACCAACAGGCTTTGATACTGACGTGTTTCCAAATGATGCCAATTAAATTGCATGACAACCCAGCCGAGTGCTTCTTGGTGACTGCTTTTTTGAGCCGATAATTCGGTAATAGCTTGCACCATCAGTAAGCCATTGGTGGAAAAGTGGAGCTGGGGGGCAATGTCTGGAGTGTTGAATGGGCTATTTGGGAGTTTGAGTTTAGGTCCCGCATGGGAAATTATCGCCATCTCGGCGTTGTAGATGGTCACCGAGCGAACCGTTGACTCCTCTAAGGCGGCGGTGGCTATTTGATTTAAGGTATCACTATGGTCTGCAGCGATCATATGCTCGGCAATGATGGCAAGATGCTGACTTGAGGTTTTTGCGCGCTCGGTCATCATATTGCGCAACTCGTGGATCTGGCTGTACATCAGGTATGCACTTAAGCCTGTCGATAGCAGCAATACCGGCAGTAAGCCCATAATGAGGATTAATCGTCGTATTCCCAATCGCCTGCGCATTGCTCAGTGGAGCCTTCTACTGTTGGAGTGGTATTATCATGAACGAAAAAGTCCAATGCGGCCATTGTTGGGTATATTTCTGTTGTATTTATTAGCAAGGGGATAAGTTTGCGCCATTGGTGACGGGCGCGGCTATTGAACTTGTTTGAAAAGGTTTAGGCTGTTGTTATGAATGAGTTCCCCACTATAGATCAGTTTATTGGTAACACCCCGCTGGTACGCCTACAACGCTTACCCGGAGTGACTAGTAATACCATTTTGGTCAAGTTGGAAGGTAATAATCCGGCTGGATCGGTCAAAGATAGGCCGGCAATAGGCATGATTTTACGGGCTGAAAGTCGCGGTGAAATCCATCCTGGCGACACTTTGATTGAGGCCACCAGTGGCAATACCGGTATTGCTCTAGCGATGGCCGCGGCAATCAAGGGCTACAAGATGATTCTGATTATGCCCAATCATATGAGTGAAGAGCGTAAATTGGCCATGTCTGCTTACGGTGCGACCCTCATAGAAGTATCGCAGACTGAAGGGATGGAAGGTGCTAGGGATATGGCAATGGCCATGCAGGCCGAGGGCAAGGGCAGGGTGCTGGATCAATTTTCCAATGGCGATAATCCCCAAGCACATTACGATACTACCGGGCCGGAAATATGGCAGCAGACTGGAGGTAAAATTAGCCATTTTGTGAGCTCTATGGGTACAACGGGTACAATTATGGGTGTGTCCCGTTATTTGAAAGAGAAAAATCCGGCGATCGAAATCATTGGTTTGCAGCCCGATGGCTGCTCAAGTATTCCCGGTATCCGGCGCTGGCCGGAAGCCTATTTGCCGCGTATTTATGAGTCTAATCGAGTTGATCGGGTCATCGAAATGGATCAACGCAGCGCCGAAACCACGATGCGGGCACTCGCTGCACAAGAGGGTATATTTTGTGGTGTGTCCTCTGGTGGCGCAGTCGCAGGTGCCCTGCAACTTAGCGCAACACTTGAAAATGCACTTATTGTCGCCATTATCTGCGATCGCGGTGACCGTTATTTGTCCACAGGTGTGTTCAATGATGCACTAACACCACCCGAATCCTGAGTAAGTGGTAGGTATTAATGGTAAAAGTTAGGGAAGATTATCCATATTTTGCCGACGGTCGGGTTGATGTCGCAAGCTGGATTGAGCGTTTGCCGGTTAACTCGCCCACTATTGATCTCAAACAATTGCATGAGGCCATGTCGCTGGCAGAGCATTGTGCCAGTCTTCCCACACCCTTAAATTCCCCTAAGCCTGATGGCTTGAGCAGCTTCTTCACCGCACTGGAAATGGTGGAAATTCTTGCCGGTTTGCATTTGGATCAAGACAGTCTTATTGCAGCCAGCTTGTTTCGTGCAGTGCGCGAAAACCGCCTGACCCTGACGGAGTTAGAAAGGCAATTTGGCCGTCCAGTTGCCAAACTCGTGGATGGCGTTTTGGGTATGGCAGCGATCTCCCGAGTTAATGCTGAGCTGGATGCACCGGTGCTGGGGCAATCCGAGGCGCAGAGCGAAACCATCCGTAAAATGTTAGTGGCGCTTGTCGATGATGTTCGGGTTGCCTTAATCAAGCTAGCCGAGCGCACCTCGGCAATACGCTCAGTAAAAGAAAAACCAGAGAAGCGCTATCGGGTTGCTCGCGAAGTGGCAGATATCTATGCACCACTGGCTCATCGCTTGGGCATCGGTCATATTAAATGGGAATTGGAAGACCTGTCTTTTAGGTATTTACAGCCGCTGGCCTATAAGAAAATTGCCAAACTACTTGATGAAAAGCGCCTTGATCGTTTGCATTTTATTGATGATGCTATTGACGCCCTTGATGCGGCCTTGAAAGCCGATGGTATTCACGCCGAGATTGCTGGACGCGCTAAGCATATTTATAGCATTTGGCGGAAAATGCAGCGCAAGGGTATAGGGTTTTCTCAAGTTTACGATATTCGCGCGGTGCGGGTATTGGTGCCGGATGCTAAATCTTGTTACGCGGCTCTGGGTGCTGTGCATGGTCTGTGGCGCAATATTCCCAATGAATTTGACGATTACATTGCCAATCCTAAGGATAATGGTTATCGCTCTTTACATACCGCCGTGATTGGGCTAGAGGGCAAGGTGTTAGAAATTCAAATTCGCACTCGATCTATGCACGATGAAGCGGAGTTTGGGGTCTGCTCTCACTGGATGTACAAAGGCACCGACAAAGGTGCCAAAAGCGCCAATAATAGTTATGAAGAGAAAATTGCTTGGCTTCGGCAGGTGTTGGATTGGCATGAGGAGAGCGGCAGCAGCAGCGACGTGGCAGAGCAATTTAGCAATGCTCAGGATCGGGTGTATGTGTTTACTCCCGAAGGCCATGTGGTCAATTTACAAAACGGCGCGACACCGCTGGACTTTGCTTATCACATTCATACTGAAGTCGGAAACCGCTGCCGAGGTGCCAAAGTCAATGGTCGGATAGTCCCGCTGACCTATACCCTCAAAACTGGCGAGCAGGTTGAAATTCTGACCGCGAAAGAGGGCACGCCACGGCGCGACTGGTTGCAAAGTAATTTAGGTTTTCTGCAAACCTCTCGCGCCCGAACCAAAGTGCAACATTGGTTTCGGCAGCAGGCTAAGGAAGATAATATTATTGCCGGTCGGGCGCTATTGGATAAAGAATTTAAGCGCCTGGCGCTGAATAGTATCGACTATAAATATCTGGCAGATCAGATGCGCTGCGCCAGTGTCGATGATATGTATGCCTCGGTTGGCGCAGGGGAAATTAGCACCTATCAACTGATTAAGGCTGCTAACCATCTGACCGGTCGCGATGAGGAGCCTAATGAGTCTTTGATTAAGCTGCGTCCGGCTAGCGTTAACGGTATGAGTGGCAGTCAAATTCGGATTAGCGGTGTCGGTAATTTACTGACCTATTTTGCGCGCTGCTGTAAGCCGCTACCGGGAGAGGCTATTACTGGCTACATCACGGTGGGTCGTGGCGTCAGCGTGCACCGTCAGGACTGTAATAAATTACTGCAATTACAAAGTGTGGAGCCGCAGCGAATTATTACCGTGGACTGGGCGGATACTCAGGTGGAGACTTATCCCGTGGATATCCAGCTTCAGGCCTATGATCGTCAGGGTTTGTTGCGCGACATTACTCAGCAATTGGCCACTGAAAAGGTCAATGTGATTTCCCTCAATACGATTACTGATAAAGGCCATCATATGGCGACCATGAGTATTCGCTTGGAAATTAGTGATCTTGCCACCTTGTCCGATGTCTGTAATCGCCTTAATGGCTTGCCCAATGTGGTGGCTGTTAAGAGAATAATGGAGAGTTGATGTTGGAATACACTATTGCCGACCTGCAGTATCTAATGGCCCGCTTGCGGGATCCCGAAACAGGCTGCCCCTGGGATTTAAAGCAAACTATGCGCAGTGTGCTGCCCCATACCTTGGAAGAAGTGTATGAACTGGTAGATGCTATTGAACAGGGTGATAGCGATCAAGTCCGCCAGGAGTTGGGGGATGTGTTATTCCAGGTTATTTTCTACAGTCAATTAGCTGCTGAGGAGGGTGATTTTAGCTTTGCCGAAGTTTGTCACGATATTGTGGCTAAATTACTGCGCCGCCACCCCCACGTTTTCCCCAGTGGCCAGCTACATTCCGTGCGCGATCAAGGTGCCCCCGAAGAGCTGGCGATAAAAGCGCGCTGGGAGGATATAAAGCAACAAGAGCGGAACCAAAAGGCCTTGCATAGTGTGCTGGATGATGTGCCCATGGCATTGCCGGCCTTGACCCGCGCCGTAAAGCTGCAGAAACGCGCCCGCCAAATTGGTTTTGACTGGGCCGACTTAGCCGCGGTTGTGGGCAGCCTGCGCGATGAAATAGTAGAATTGGAAAAGGCTATTGCCTCCGGGAGTGAAGCGCAGGTCGAGGACGAGATGGGCGACGTGCTATTTTCAGCAATTAATGTGGCCCGGCACTTGGGTCTCGATCCAGAAACAGTGACACGTGGCGCGGCACAAAAGTTTGAACGACGTTTTCGTTATGTTGAAAAGCGCTGTCGTGAGCAAGGAATTAAAGGAGCGAAAGATGCTGCGGATCCGCAATTGGATCAATTCTGGAGTCAAGCAAAGGCTACTGGCTTATAAAGGTCAGCAGCGCTTTAACTAATCAGCGTTGCTTAGTGGTTTTCCTGATGCTTATAGTTGTGCAAATGTTTCTCTGTTAGAGAAAGGTAGCGCGGAGTAGGGCCGATATCCTCATACAGGGGGTCACCCTGCTCATCGGTGGCTACAATTTTTGAACCCTGTCGGTAGGGCATTACACTCTCAAGCTCATCTAATGAGGCAGTCAGCAGATCGCTAATAAGTTCTTCAATATTGCGGCGGGGGTAAATCTCCTGCAAAGCTTTGAGGCGAGCGGCGTCTTTTATAGGTAGACGCACCTCATAGCAATCGGCAGTTAGTGAGCCAGTAGCAGTCTCTTCCCAAAGGGATAGCAATTCTCGTGCTTTCATAACGCGATACCTGTCATCCAGGGGCATAACGGACGTTGCCCTCAACTTGATAATACCTAGGTTATAGGCTTTATTGCTAGTATTATTGCTGCAAAAAATGTCCGCGATTGTTCAGCAGAGCCTTTAGTGTTGACCTAGTCGCGTGATGTTAGGGTTTTTATCGTGGGAGTCCATTTATCAACGATGGTTTGGAGTAAATGCGTCTTGGCATTGGTCTTGGGAGTGCCTTAAACCTTGTGTGTGTGGCCATTGCTGTGTATCGTTGTGCGCTTTTGCTGCGGCGGCCCCTAGGGCGCAGGCTCTAATTTTGTACTTTTTGGGGAGTTTCCCGCTATGCGCGTTATATTGTTGGGCCCTCCTGGGGCAGGTAAAGGCACTCAGGCACAGTTCATTTCTGAAAAATTTGCTATACCACAAATATCTACCGGAGATATGCTGCGGTCTGCAGTCAAAGCGGGCTCACCGCTGGGCCTGCAGGTGAAAGAAGTGATGGCATCTGGCGGTTTAGTGTCTGATGAGATCATCATTGCCTTGGTTAAAGAGCGCATTACCGAGCCAGATTGCAATAATGGCTTTTTGTTTGATGGTTTTCCACGCACCATTCCTCAAGCTGAGGCTTTAATCAGTGCCGGCGTCGCAATCGACAGTGTGGTAGAGATTGCCGTTGCCGATGAAGAGATAGTGACTCGCATGAGCGGTCGCCGCAGTCATGAAGGATCAGGTCGTACTTACCACCTCATTTATAACCCACCCAAGCAGGAAGGTTTAGATGATATTACCGGTGAGAAACTGGTCCAACGTGAAGACGATCAGGAAGATACTGTTCGCAATCGTCTTAATGTTTACCATGAGCAAACTAAGCCACTGGTGGCATTTTACAGTAGCTTGACTGGCGGCGACGCACCGAAATACTCGCGCATTGAAGGTGTGGGTTCGGTCGATGAGATTACCCGCCGGGTTTTTGCTGCACTTGCTAGCTAAGTCGGTGTATCTTTGTTAAAAGGGCGCCCTTGGGTGCCTTTTTTTTGAGCAAATATTAGGACGCTCTCATGAATTGATGCATTTTATGTATTAGTCAGGGTTGCCTTAGAAAATAGCGTTATTCACTGCAAGTCAGATGAGTAAAATGAAATCCGGTATTATATTTATCAATCTAGGTACACCAAGTAAGCCAACGCCCGCTGGCGTGCGGACTTTTTTGAGAAAATTTTTATCTGACCGGCGTGTGGTAGAGGTGCCGGGGTTACTTTGGCTACTGATACTTTATTTAGTTATTTTACCCTTTCGCTCACCACGAGCGGCAAAGGGCTATCAGAAAATTTGGATGAATGATATTTCGCCCCTGCGATATTTTTCTCAGCGACTTGTCGTTGGTATTGCCGAGCAACTTAAAAAGGATTATCCCAGTCAGCAGCTTGAGGTGAGACTGGCGATGACTTATGGGGAGCCCTTGATTGCCTAGATGATTGACGAATTACTTGTTAGTGGTTGTGAGCGATTATTTTTTCTACCACTTTTCCCTCAGTATTCGGCGACTACAACAGCTGCTGTGCATGATATTATTTGTCGTGAATTTGCTCGCCGTCGTAATATTCCCCAGTGGTCGTGGTTGCGTAGTTATCACACTCATCCTGCTTATATTGAAGGGCTGGCGGATTCAGTGCGGTGGCATTGGGCTGAACGAGGTCAAGGTGAAAAATTGCTGATGTCTTTTCACGGCATTCCCAAGCGTAATATTGAGCTGGGCGATCCCTGCCAGTACCATTGCGAGGAAATCGCATCGGCCCTTGCTGATGCTTTGCAACTCAGTGGCAATTGAGTTATCAATCTCGGTTGGGAAAGGCTGAATGGTTACAGCCCTATACTGATAAAACGGTTATCGCTTTTGCGGAGGCAGGTCTTAAAAAACTTGATGTTATCTGCCCAGCATTTGCGGTTGAATGTTTGGAAACTTTGGAAGAAATTGATGGAGAGGTACACGAATATTTCATCGAAAACGGCGGTGAAGAGTTTTCTTACATTCCATGCTTGAATGATTCCATCGCACATCAAAAATTGATAATTTCTCTCTGCAAAGACTTTTTTGATGGGAAATAGCATTTATTTTAGTTAAAAAGTAAGAATATGTACGTAATTCAACGACTTTTTTTTGCGTTGGTTATTTTATGTGCTATTTTTATTACTATCAAACCAGCATCGTCTTTGCCAAGGAGAATTAATGATGCCAGCCGTTAAAAAAACTGTGAAAGCAGCCGTTAAAAAAACCGTAAAATCCGCACCTGTAAAACGCAAACCAAGAAGTAAAAATGCAGCTCTAGTAAACCCGCTTGTTGTTAAAGCTGAGGCGGGTTTAAAAAAGATTGAAGAGATGGTCGCAAACGAACGTAAGTCCGTTGCCGCAGCCAAAGCTAAAGTCGATGCGGCTCGCGCCAAAGCGAAAAAAACTGCCCGCGCTGCCGATAAAAATGCAGTTAAGCGTGCAATAGCTGCAGCTGCGAAAGCCAACGATAAATTGAAAGCAATTCGCAGTAAAGTTGCCGAGAGTAAGGCAGCCCTAGCAAATACCAAAGCCGTTGCTAAAATTAAAGCCTCAGAAGTGGCAATTAAGCAGAAAGTTGCTGAACGTTCTAATGCCCTAGCAAGTAAGGCCGATACTGACTTGGCTAAGGCTGTAAAACAGTTTGAACAGCGCTTTAAAAAGAAACGTGCTGCGGCAAACAAGGCGAAAGTAGCCGGTATTGAGAAGAAACTGCTTGCCAAGCACAAGCAGGCTGTCAAACAGCTCAGCGCTAAAATGCGCGGTCCTAAAGCCAAACCCGCTAAAGCGGCTGCAAAGAAAACTGTGGCTAAGAAAGCAGTAGCCAAAAAAGCACCGGCCAAAAAGGTCGTCGCTAAGAAAGCCGTCGCTAAGAAAGTAGTGGCTAAGAAAGTAGTGGCTAAGAAAGTTGTGGCTAAGAAAATAGTAGCCAAAAAAGCGGCTCCCGCGAAGAAGCTTGCAGCTAAAAAAGCACCAGCTAAGAAAGTGGCAGCAAAAAAAGCGGCACCGGCTAAAAAAGCAGTGGCCAAGAAAGCTGTTGCAAAAAAACCTCGGGTTGAGCGCGCAGCGACTAAGGCGCCAGCAGCATCAGCGGCTAGTCCTGCAGTCGCACCAAGTGCCGAGCCGACAAATAGTTAATTGATGGCAAGGATATGAAAAAGGGAGGCATTAGCCTCCCTTTTTTGTGTCTGAGTGCTTCTGTATGTACGTTATTTACCCATGTCACTTAATTGATTGATATTGCAGAATGCCTCTTTCCAATCAGAGCAGTCGGCAACCGAGCAGCGATGCTGTCGATACCACTGATTGACACTTCGGCCGCCTTTATTTAAGTAGTTGGCGAGTGAATCCTTTAATGAAACTTTGATCAGTGTAAATAAATATTGGCCGCGATCACCGTCGTGGGCGTAGCAAATGTCACTTTGCTCCTTGTGCATTTGTCTTGATAGGCGAGACAGTAAATCTCGCGGTAAGCTAGGGCAGTCGCAGGGCACAACCAATATAAAACGTGAATCGGCGAGGGTCATTGCGGCGTATACGCCTGCTAAGGGGCCAAGATATTCAACTTGTAAGTCCTGAACGGTATTGGCGTATTGCTGATAATCGGAAATATTGCGATTACAGCTGATCACTCGGCTACTCAGGCCGACAGGTAGTCGCTCTAATGCGTATTCTATTAATGGCCGGGTTTGCCATTCTACCAGTCCTTTGTCGCGGCCCTGCATGCGCCGTCCTTCACCTCCAGCGAGGATGACGGCGCTGACCTCCATGGGTTCTGCTGGGCTGGATATTTCTGTCATGGTTTACTCATTTGAATGTGATCGCTGTGATATGATGTTCGCGCTTTAAAGCGCAATTTCACTCGGTCCTACGGTTACCCTTCATGACAAGTCTACTCGCCCTAGAGGCATCCACAGAGGCCTGCTCGGTTGCCCTGTTACACAATGGCAAGTTGGTGGAAGATTTCCGTATGTTACCACGGGCGCATACTCAGTTTTTACTGCCCATGGTTGATGAGATTTTGCGGGAAAATAAGCTCTGGTTACAGGATTTAGGTGCCATTGCGTTTGCCGTTGGTCCTGGTTCTTTCACGGGTTTGCGGGTGTGTGCAGGCGTTGTGCAGGGTTTAGCTTTTGCCGCTGAAAAACCGGTGATAGCCATTTCGACCTTGCAAGCCATGGCGCAGCACGCAGTGCAAAACTTGGGGTTGCCTGATGGCGCAATTATATTGCCAGCCCTCGATGCTCGCATGGATGAAGTGTACTGGGGGCATTACTGTGTCCGCGATGGATTTGCCTATGCCGTAGCGGAGGACAGACTGGGTGCCCCCGAGGCACTGCTATTATCCGTGCAAGACAGTCAGCAGGTGGCAGAGGGCGGCGCGGTAGGTATTGGCAGTGGCTGGCAATACTGCTCGCGTATCGCATTAGCATTGCCCGCTAGCAATATGCATATTGAAACCTATCCGCGTGCTAGTGCGGTATTAAGCCTGGCCGAGCAGGCCTTTGCTCGGGGTGAATTATTGTCTGCTGAGCAGGCGCAGCCGGTTTATTTACGCGACAGCGTTGCTTGGCAAAAATCTTCATAAGGAATTTAGTATAATGGATGCTTTCCAAGCGGTTATATTGGCGGCTATCCAGGGGCTGACTGAATTTTTACCGGTGTCCAGTTCTGGGCATTTAGTGTTGCCTCAAACACTTTTCGGCTGGGAAGATCAGGGCTTAGCCTTCGATGTAGCCGTGCATGTTGGTTCTTTGCTCGCGGTACTTTGGTATTTTCGAGCTGATGTTGCGGCAATTCTGGGCGACTGGTTTGCTAGTTTGTTGAGCCGCCATAGTACTGCCAATAGTCGCCTAGGCTGGATGGTTATTGTGGCCACCGTACCGGCGATAGTGGCGGGTTTGATTTTTAATGATGTTATTGAAACAAATTTACGGACTGGGTATGTGTTGGCGACTACCACCCTGGTGTTTGGCATCCTCTTGGGGCTGGTTGATCGCTATGCCAAGCACACTCGTCAAATAGCTGATATTGGCCTGCGCATTACATTGATAATTGGCTTCGCTCAAGCGATTGCCTTAATTCCAGGAACGTCTCGATCGGGTATTACCATCACAGCTGCACTGATGCTGGGTTTAAGTCGCAGTGATTCGGCGCGGTTTTCATTTTTACTGTCAATGCCGATTATTGCCGCGGCAGGCTCCTATAAATTACTTGAATTAGTGCAAAGCAGCGCTGCGGTTCCCTGGATGTATTTGTTGATTGGCTTTGTGGTATCGGCGTTAACGGCCTATGCCTGTATTCGCGTCTTTATGACTTGGATTGAGCGAATCGGTATGATGCCCTTTGCCATCTACCGGGTTTTATTGGCAGGATTATTATTTTCGGTGCTGGCGAGTTAAGCCAAGTGCAAAAGTAGCGACAGGTTTTAGAGGGATTAAAAACAATGAGTGAAATGCATAATTTTAATCAGGGCTTGCTGCAATTTTTGGATGTCAGCCCAACCCCGTTTCATGCGGTAGAGGCCATGGTGGTGAGTCTGAATGCGGCGGGCTTTATGGCATTGGACGAGCGCGAAGACTGGGATCTACAGCCGGGCGGACGTTACTACCTAGTGCGCAATGGCTCTTCAATAGTTGCTTTTTGCTGTGGCAGTTCCGATCTGCAGCAGCGTGGCTGGCGGATGATTGGCGCGCACACCGATAGCCCCAATTTAAAATTGAAACCGTTGCCAGAGCTACTTCGTCAGGGCTATTTTCAGCTCGGTGTGGAAGTTTACGGCGGCGCATTGCTAAATCCCTGGTTTGATCGTGACCTCGCTTTGGCAGGGCGGGTGAATTATGAAAATAGCGCAGGAGAACATTGCAGCAGCTTGCTAAATATCGCTCGTCCGGTAGGAATTATTCCCAGTCTAGCCATTCATCTGGATCGTGAAGCTAATAATGCTCGCTCGGTGAATCCACAAAAGGATTTGCCCGTGGTTTTGATGCAGAGTGACGAGGCCGTGGATTTTCGCCATTTATTGATCCAAGAGCTTAATGCCCAAGGCGTCAATGACGTGGCGTCTGTGTTGGATTACGAGTTGAGTTTCTACGATTGTCAGCAGGCCGCTTTGGTGGGCTGGAATCAAGATTTTATCGCCAGTGCGCGCTTAGATAATTTGCTGTCTTGCTATGTGGGTTTGCAGGCGATAGTAAATTGCGACAGCGAAAGCCACACAGTGCTGGTGTGCAATGATCATGAAGAAGTGGGTAGTCAGTCAGCGGTGGGTGCACAAGGGCCTATGTTGGATTCGGTGTTACGGCGTATTGCCGGTGATGAAGTGCGCTTGCAGCGCAGTATTGCCAACTCAATGATGATTTCTGCCGATAATGCCCACGGTGTTCACCCCAATTTTAGCGACCGTCACGACGGCAATCACGGTCCTTTACTGAATGCTGGGCCGGTGATTAAAAATAATGTTAATCAGCGCTATGCCACTAACAGTGACACCAGCTCCCTGTTTAAACGCCTGTGTACTAGTCAGCAAGTATCGGTGCAAAGCTTTGTAGTACGCAGTGATATGGCCTGTGGCAGCACTATTGGCCCGTTGACCTCGGCGGCGATTGGTGTGAAAACGCTGGATGTGGGTGTGCCGACCTTCGCCATGCACTCCATTCGAGAGTTGGCGGGCAGCCAAGATGCTTATAATCTGAGTCAGGTCTTTACCGGATTTTATGATTTGGCATCGGTAAATATCAGAAATTAGCCGACGCTAACTCCCGAACTTTTTACTTGAAGTTGGGTTTGCGCTTTTCTACAAACGCGTTCAAGCCCTCTCGACCTTCGGCACTGCCAACACAGCTGGCGATACCACGGCTTTCAATC